>SLOS01000199.1 GCA_007132365.1 Bacteroidales bacterium
TCCATATTATGAAGACACTGATAAAAATATCATGGAGGAACATCTGGAGGAACAGATCCCGGTCCGTTACAATTATCACGGCCATAGTTCTCGGACTTATGGGCGGGGTGTTCTCGGCCTCAATGAGACTTGCGCTTGAGCAGCAGCAATTCGAAGACACCATCGACAACCAGATTTCCCACATACAATTGCATCATCCCGATTTTATTGCAAACCCTGAAGCACAATTCCATATTGGTGGTGGACTTGATATTGCATCTGATCTGTCAAAAAGGGATGACATCACAGTGGCATCTCCCCGTGTGGTGGTTGACGGGATGATCGCCTCCGCCAACATGAACTCGGGAGTCAGAATCAAAGGTGTTGATCCTGAAATTGAAGCACGCACTACCGGACTTGATGAGATGCTGACAGAAGGAACATATTTAAACGAGAACGGCAGGCTTCCGTCGATAATTATAGGACAGGCACTTGCAAATAACCTGAATTCCTCTGTTGGTTCCCGTCTGGTACTAACCTTCCAGGATATTGAAGGCGAAATGGTTAGTTCGTCATTCCGGGTTGAGGGTATCTATAAGCTCAGCTCAAAAAGTTTTGAAGAGAGGACTGTTTTTATGAATGCACCGGATCTTAACAGGATTATCGGGGAGAAAGATATTGTAACTGAGATAGCCGTAGTTATAGAAAATCCTGATGATTACCGCGAAGTTGCCGAAACACTGAGCGGACTTTATCCTAACACGCAGGTCCGCCACTGGGCCGACCTGCAACCCGCACTCTACTATTCTCTCGAAGTTCTGGGCGAGGCTCTGATTTGGATACTGATAATCATCATAATGGCTGTCTCATTCGGATTGCTTAATACGATACTTATGTCAATCCTCGAAAGGGTCAGGGAGCTGGGAGTGCTACTGGCAGTAGGAATGAAAAGGAGGAAAGTATTCTCTATGATTGTTACCGAGACTACCATTATAGCCCTTATCGGGGGAATTATTGGCCTGTTCATGTCATGGGGAATGATTGAGATCCTCGGCAATACCGGCGTTCCAATCCCCGGAGGGGAAGGGCTTGAGGATTTCGGCTACGCATCGGTTCTCTACCCGAGAATAGAGACAGAATTTTACTTCGAAATTGCCGTAGTGCTTGTGATCTTTGCAGTTCTGGCTTCGGTTTATCCCGCCTGGAAAGCGATCCGGCTGCAGCCGGCTGAAGCGGTCAGGCAGGAGTAGAAAACGGGAACCGGCTGCCGGCCTGGCTGAAAAATTCAACAGGCCGGTAAACCCCGGGAAATTGCATCCCGGAACCCGTAAGGCCGGGAACCAATAACAAAAAATAAATCAATAATAATCATAAAACTTATAGCAATGAAGACTGTAATCAAAACAACCAATCTTTCCAAGGTATATACAGAAACCGCAGTTCCGGTTCATGCCCTTAAGAATGTCAGCCTCGAGTTCAAGCAGGGTGAATTTACGGCAATAGTCGGACCCTCGGGAAGTGGTAAAACAACATTCCTGAATCTTATCGGGGGACTCGACAAGCCGACCGGGGGAAATGTGGTGATTGACGGAGTGGATATTGCCACCATGAAAGAGAGCAAGCTGTTCGACTTCCGCCTCAGGCACATCGGTTTTGTTTTTCAGGCCTATAACCTGATACCGGTGCTCACGGCAGTTGAAAACGTTTCGTTCATCATGCTCCTGCAAAACAGGTCTAAAGCCGAGATGGAGAAGCGGGCCAATGAGATGCTTGAGCAGGTGGGACTGAGTGACAAGCTTGATGTCAGGCCCGGCAAGCTGAGTGGCGGACAGCAGCAGCGTGTTGCGGTAGCAAGGGCTCTGGCCTCGAAACCCGACTTTGTGCTGGCAGATGAGCCTACCGCGAACCTGGACACAGAGTCGGCCTTCAACCTTCTGGATATAATGGCCAGGCTGAACAGGGAAGAGAACATCACCCTTATCTTCTCAACGCACGACCAGAGGGTTATTGAAAGGGCACGCCGCGTAATAACGCTGGTTGACGGCGCAGTTGCCAGCGATGAGCATTTTGAGAGAGAAGCAGTAAAAGAGAAGGCCTGAGCATACGGGATACTGCTGCCGCCAGGTATTTTTTCCGGCAGCAATCCCGTAACAGGGACCTTAACAGCTTAACATGTCACTTATGAAAAGAGCATATATCATAATAGCAATTTTTATTACCTCGGTATTTAACCTCGATTTGGTCGCAGCAGCGGGGGACAGCCGCATCGAGTCCCCCACCCTGCGGGGCTATGTCAGGAACATGCCAGCATTGAGGCTGGACAGGGATTTTTCTGATCCGTCGTTCACCAATTTGTTTCACAACAGGCTAAATTTCAGGTGGAACATAAGCAGTAATTTCCATCTGGTGGCAGAGGGCAGGAACAGGCTGTTCTACAACACCATGTTCAAAGACTATCCGCAGTATAGTGACATTCTTGGACGTGATCAGGGACTGATGGATCTTTCCTGGGTATGGCTTTCAGACGGGCCCTGGATCGGGCACAGCATGGCGGACAGGCTTTACGCTGATTGGCGGGCGGACAAATGGCAGGTACGGGTGGGAAGGCAGAGGATCAACTGGGGCATCAACCTGGTATCAAATCCCAACGACCTGTTCAACACCTACTCGTTCTTTGATTTTGACTACCCCGAAAGGCCGGGCTCCGATGCCATCAGGATACAGTATTTCCCGGGCGACCTTTCACGCATCCAGCTTGCTGTAAGTCCGGCAAGGGATAGCCGCGATATGGTTGCCGCCGCGATGCTGGGCACCAACTGGAGAGGTTATGACGTGCAGGCTGTTGCAGGATATTACAGGCACCGGCTGGCGCTGGGCGGCGGCTGGGCCGGAAGTATCGGCGGGGCAGGATTCAAGGGGGAGGCCACATGGTTCCATGATATTGAAGAGGAGGCCGGAACAGACCGGAGCAACATCGTAGCTTCAACCGGGTTTGACTACATGTTTGCGAACGGCACATTCGGGGTGGTTGAATTTCTCTATAACGGCGGATACAACAGAAGACCGGGAGAGGTATTCATGATAACCGAGCCGCTGAGGCCCGACAACATCATGTTCTCAAAATACGCTGTCACAGTCAGCGCACAGCGCTCCCTGTCACCAATCCTCCAGGGAAGGCTGGCCGTAATGGCCCTGCCCGATATTGATGCAGCATTCCTGATGCCGGGAATTGACTACTCCATTACCAGGGACCTTGACCTTGAGTTTGTAGGACAGATCTTCCTCGGAGGATCGGGAACAATATTTGAAGAGGCGGGGGCAGGATTCTTCCTGGCCCTGCAGTATTCTTTTTGAAAGAATTGCTAAAGATTCAATTATGATGATCCGGACAAGGCGTAACCAAAGATAATAACTGAGACCCCTTAAACAACTGCCAAATGGCTTCGCATGGTTCATACTCAAACAGGAGACCGGGGCTGACCCGTATAGCGGTCTTTATTGCCTGCCTGCTGGCAGTTGCAAATGCCGGTGCAACCAGCAATGATATCTACAAACCGATAGACCGTCCAACCGTGGCTGTGGTGCTGAGCGGCGGTGGTGCAAAAGGAATAGCCCATATCGGGGTTCTGCAGGCACTTGAGGATAACAGCATCCCTGTTGATTACATTGCGGGCACATCAATAGGGGCAATAGTCGGGGGACTCTATGCTGCAGGTTATTCACCGGCCGAAATGATGGAGATAGTCCGTTCGGATGAATTCATTGCTGCCGCAAGAGGGAGGATTGAGGACAAGTACGGCCTCAATTATTTACAACCCCGGCCCGATCCCGCCTGGCTGAGAATCAATGTAGCAAGGGAGCACACTTTCGATCTGCAAGGGGTAATCCAAAGCAATATACCGACCAATATCGTTTCACCATTTATGATGGACTTCCTGTTCATGGAGTATCTCGGACCGGCTGCGGCAGCGGCAAACTACAGCTTTGACAACCTGCTTGTCCCCTTTCGCTGCATAGCTGCAAACATAGAGGACAACAGAGGCGAGGTAATGAGATATGGCAGCCTTGCCGATGCAGTCAGAGCCTCGATGACCTTCCCATTCTATTTCAAACCTATAACCATTGATGGCAGACTGATGATGGACGGTGGCATGTTCAACAACTTTCCCGCCGATGTGGTGCATATGGAGTTTGTTCCCGATATTGTAATCGGAAGCATGGTTTCAGGAAACCCTGAAAAACCGTCACCTCATGATATAGTATCGCAATTGCAGACTATGCTGATGGCATATACACGTTATGACATTGGCACAGACATGGGCTTTATGGTAAGGCCCGATGTTCCCGATCTGAATGTAACCGATTTCAGCCAAAGTGAGAGGGTTTACCAGATTGGGTATGAAGCCGCAATCAGCCAGATTGAAAAGAACCAGCACCTGTTTGAATACAGGGTAGAGGAGGAAACTCTCCGGCAGAGAAGAGAGGCATTCCGCAGTGAAATGCCCGCGCTGATGATTGACCGGGTTGAAGTTACCGGACTGAGGGATAACGAAAGAAGGTTTGCCGAAAACTTCCTGAAAAGGAGCGACCAGCCGGCAGAGCTTGATGAAATCAAAAATAAATACCTGGCTCTTCTATCGCTCAGGAGGTTTAAAAACTCCTATCCCAGGATCATCTATAACCAGGAAACAGGTTATTACGATTTCTTTGCCGACATGGAGTACGATTCAGACTATTTCAGGACAATAGGCGGCAACATCTCATCTGAAAACATCAATCAGGCCTTCAGCGAAGTGCAGTTCTGGCGGCTGGACAAAAACCCGGCGCACCTCTCAACCAGGGCATATTTCGGCAGTTTTTACACAAGTGCCGCGCTTTCGGGCAGAAAAGACTTCATTGGCAAAAATCCTTTCTACCTGTTTACCGATATAACCTACAGCCACTGGAAATACTCATCCAGCCCCCTGTTCTTTTTCGAAGAGCAAAAGCCTGCTTTTCTTAGGCAACGGGAGGTTTCGGGCGAACTGAGGCTGGGTGTGCCTGCCGGCAGAAAAGGGAAGGTGGAAACCGGCGGTTACTGGACCGAGCTGAGGAATACCTATTATGACTCTGACGATTTCACTAAAACAGAAGAAAACAATGTAACCTATTTCACCCCATGGAGAGGATATATGCGCTATGAAAGAAACACTCTCAACAGGAAACAGTATGCGACCTCAGGGAGCCTGCTGAGTGCATGCCTCAGCTATGTTACAGGCCGGGAGAACTTCCAGCCGGCTGAAGCCGGCAGTGGCAGAGAAATATTGCAGGATCACTCCTGGTGGGAGCTGTCGGTAAGGCACGAAAATTACCTGCTTAACGGGAGCCGGTTTTCACCGGGATACATGGCAGAACTGTTCCTGAGCGACCGCCCCCTGCTCAGCAATTACATGTCGTCCCTGGGCATTGCAAAACAGTTCAACCCGTTTCCTTTGGCACGGGCCAGGTTCCTTCCCGAATTCAGGGCCTCAAACTACATGGCGGCAGGGCTGAAGGCTGCCTGGTCAATATCACGCTCTTCAAGTGTAAGGGCGGAGGCCTATGCATTCCAGCCGCTGCAAACAATTGATCCCGGGTCAGGAAACAACACACGTTTTGAGAATGTCAGCTTCAGTCCGTCATATATTGCAAATTTTGCCATTGTCCGTCACCTGACTCCGGGTCCGCTGAGCATCAGCGCATCCTACCTTGGCCAGGAAACCGGCACCTGGGTGTTCATGATAAACTTCGGCTATATCCTCTTCAACAGACAGCAGTTCCTGTAAACGGGTATAATCCCGAAGTGAGCCAGATTTGAAAGCATTGCTTTTTTATTATTTTTTTTCACAAAAACTGGTCGTTTTTTGCCTGACTCTGATTATGATAACTGCATCTGCTCAGGAAGATCCGCGTGACATAATCCGATGGATGGAGAATAATATGTGGGGAATTCAATAATCAGACAATTTAATTTAATATGAGATGCAATTATTCTTAACCCTGGCATGGCGTAACATCTGGCGTAACAGAAGACGGACTCTGATCTCCATGAGTTCGGTGCTGTTCGCAGTTATGCTGGCAATTACATTTTACTCCATGGAGAAGGGAGCGTATGACCGTATGATCGAAAGCATGGTAACCTACAGCACTGGTTACTTACAGGTTCAGGACGTGCTCTTTCCAGAAATGCAGTGGCATTATTAGCTCCAGAGGTATATATTTGTAATATCAAAACCAAACCAAAACCGACATGGTAAACAGGATCATCACCTCAGGATTTGCCCTTCTCTGGGTTTTTCAGTTGCATGCGCAGGTTGTCTTCACCGGCAAGGAGTGGCAGGATGTCAGTATTTTCGAGATTAACCAGACAGCACCGCACACCCCCCTGATACCCTACGATAACGAGCAACATGCACTTAACAACGACAGGTCTGCCACCCCATACTTTATGAGCCTGGATGGCACCTGGAAATTCAGGTTGTTTGAAAAACCCGGCGATGTGCCTTCCGGTTTTTTCACCCCTGGATACCGGACCGGCGGATGGGACGACATAACAGTCCCTTCAAACTGGCAGATGGAAGGTTTCGGCCATGGAAAATTCCGCAATATCCACCTTACCTTTATAAGTGAACCGCCTCATGTACCTGAAGATTACAACCCCACAGGATGCTACGTCAGGACGTTCCGGGTGCCCCGGAACTGGGACGGAAGGGAAGTGTTTCTCCATTTTGAAGGAGTAAAATCGGCCTCCTATGTATGGATAAACGGCCAGGCTGTCGGCTATAACCAGGGTGGTTTTGAGCCTGCCGAATACAATGTGACCCCTTTCATAAGAAGGGGCGAGAATACTATAGCAGTAAAGGTTTTAAGCTACAGTGACGGATCATATATCGAAAACCAGGATATGTGGAGATTATCCGGGATATACAGGAGTATTTATCTGTTTGCCACCCCAAAAGTGCACATAAGGGACTATTACGTAGTAACCGATCTGGATAGGAACTACCGGGATGCCGAATTACAGCTGGACATTGATCTGATCAATTACTCCAACTCGTTAAAAACCGGATATTCCGTCGAGGTCGATTTAATGGATGATGAAGGGCAGGTTATTCCCACATTGAGAATGACTGCAGAACCTATGGGGCCGGGACAGGAGCAGAAGCTGAGCTTCAGGGCAGAGGTCATAAACCCGCTGAAATGGTCGGCCGAAAAGCCTCATCTTTATACCATGATCATGAGGTTGAAAGATCAAAGGGGAAGGCTCACAGAGGTATATTCGAAAAGGATAGGTTTCAGAAAAGTGGAAATAAAGGATAGTCAGATCCTGGTTAACGGGGTTCCGATAAAATTCAACGGCGTAAACCTCCATATGCATCATCCCCTGCACGGACAAGCCGTTCCCGTCGAAACACTGAGGCAGGACCTGGTCATCATGAAGCAGTTTAACGTAAACCTGGCAAGGACCTCACATTACCCCCCGAGTGTCGGGTTAATGGAGCTTGCCGATGAGCTGGGAATGTACATTGTAGACGAGGCCGGGGTTGAGTGCCATGCTCATGAATATATTTCCGAATGGCCGGAGTGGCGCCCCCAGTTTATGGACCGGGCCAGAAAGATGGTGCTTCGCGACAGGAATTTCACCAGCATAATTTTCTGGAGCGCCGGAAATGAATGCGGCGAAGGAGAGAATATGGAGGCTGTTATAGAAGAGGGGAAAAGATATGATCATTCCAGGCCGGGATGGATGTACGGCGGCAACGAAGAGGACATACCATTCGAAGATATAGTTGGTGCACGCTACTGGTCGCCGATGAACATGAAGAGGCTGGCCGAAGGGGAATATTTCCATGAAAACGATGACCGCCCCTCCTTTATGGATGAATACCTGGCTGCCACCGGGAACAGCCTGGGAGGCCTTGATGAGTACTGGGACCTGATCTGGAGATATCCGCGGCTGACAGGCGGGGCTATCTGGGATTGGATAAGTCCCGGCATCGAAGCACCGGTAAAACTGGCCAGGGACAGATCGCCTGCCGGAAATCACGGGGCAATTATGGGAAAAGCCCGGATCATGGAAGGAAGAAACGGCAACGGAATCTTCCTGTCCGGACACGACGACTGGGTTGAGTTTTACAGGGACAGGAGCCTCGATGTGGACGGGAATGCCCTGGTGATAGAGTTCTGGGTTAAGCCCTTCGAAATCGATAACCGTGTCAACAATTTCCTGACAAAGGGCTCACATCATTACGGGATCGTGATGAATGACCGGAATTCACTGGAATTCTATGTGTCGGGGCAGCAACGGGTGTCTGCGATTGCCGAAGTGCCGGACGGCTGGTACGGCAACTGGCATCATGTGGCCGGCATTTACAACGGGGAACAGCTTGAGCTTTATATTAACTATGAAAAGGTTGCTGGTACGCCTTTCGGCGGAAGGCTGCGGCCCCGTCCATTTCCGCTTTGCATCGGACGAAATGCGGAAATACACGACCAGGGGGAGTTTTCGGGTCAGCTGAGCAGCGGGGTATTTGATGAAATTAGAATATCCGACAAGCCTCTGACAATTGAGGAGCTGAGAAGCCAGTCCGCCGCCCAGGCACGGGAGGCTGCCATTTTATACATTGATTTTGAAGATATAACAAATGAGGGCACATTCTTTTTTACCGGACTGGGAGGAAGGACCTATGGAATTGTATGGCCCGACAGGTCTATCCAGCCTGAGATCTGGCAAATAAAAAAATCGGCCCAGCCCGTGCTGATCGAGGCCGCCGATCTGTCAGCCCGCCGCATGAGGATCACCAACAGGTTTAACTTTACCAACCTGAACGAGCTTGATGCCATATGGAAGATCACCGATAACAGGGGCGTTACATTACGCCGGGAGAGCCTGCAGATAGATCTGGCACCCGGCGGCACGGCTTATGTAAATATACCACAGTCTCCCGCTGACAATCAGATCCTGGAAATATCATTTTACCTGAAGGAAGATCGGTCATGGGCGCCCCGGGGGCATGAAATAGCCTGGGAGCAGTTCAGGCCGGAGCAAAACCTGACTTTACCAACATCCGAAAGGGTCAATACAGGTCCGGCCGATGTTCAGGAAGAAGAAGATGCCATTATCGTGTCGGGAGCAGACTTCAGGTATGAACTTGACAGGGAATCAGGTATTTTTAAATCCATGATCTTTAATGGTGAGCCCTTGTTCAATGAGGGCCCCCGCTTCAATGTATGGCGTCCCCTCCTTGCCAATGATATTGATCCATGGGGCAACTGGCAGATAGTAAGCCCTTATCAAACACCGGGTTTCGGAGCAAGAATAAAAAACGAGTGGTTGACAATCGGAATAGACAATCTGTCCCCTGAAGCAAGTAATTATGACATCAGCAAGAATGACAACGGTGATGTCACAGTCAGTTTCATACAGTACAACCATGCACGAATGAGGACAACGGCATTCGAGAACAGGGTGGTCTATACCATCAATGGTTCCGGGGAACTGACTATGAACGTCAGGACCATTCCTCACGGACCGATGCCCAACTATCTGCCCAAGAAGGGATTCAGGTTTAAGGTGCCCCTTGAATTCAACCAGATTGAGTGGTACGGCAGGGGGGCTTTCGAAACATACCCTGACAGGAAAACCGGTGCGAAAATCGGGTTGTATAATTCTGTTGTTGAAGATGAATATGTACCTTACCTGATACCCCAGGATCATGGGAATAAAACCGATGTTGAATGGGTCCTGCTTTCGAACGGTCAATCCGGGATATGGGTAGGTAGCAGTGAAGCATTCAACTTCAGTGTGCATAAATATTCGACCGATAACCTGACCAGGGCGGTGCACCCCTTCCAGTTGGAGAGGGCCGCCTACAACGCCCTGAATATTGACCACAGGGTCGGGGGTTTGGGCGACACATCCGATCTGCCCATGACCAAATACCGGATCTTCCCTGAAGTAACAGAAGTGACTTACCTGATCCGGCCGGTCAACAAGGCACGTTAGAAGGATATTCTCTGTAGTCACAGAAGTGCTTATCTGATCAGGCCGGTGTAATAATAAAGGGGATAAGAAACATGCGAATTAATGGAATATCCGATAACTTGCTCTTTAACATTATGGTAGGGCCGCTTATTTTATTTCAGGCACCTATTTTATAGTAATAGCTAGTTAACTGATGTCCAACTGGTTTATCTTGTCATGATAAAAAAACTATTAATTCTGTCTCTTTTGTTGTGCCTGGCAGGCCATAGGCTCCAGGCACAATGGACGGTCAGGCATATTGACGGAAACGCCTATACATATGAGAGCACCATTAAGTTTCTGAACGATTCGATTGGACTGTTTATGGGCAGTAATTCAGTCATCCTGAAAAGCGAAGATGCTGGAGAAACATGGTATTCCATTGAAGTAGAAACATGGTATTCCGTTGAAGTAGAAGTAGGGATAAACTTCACTGATTTCCAGTTTGTCAATGATTCCGTAATCCAAGCGGTTGGCTATCGATATCCCGGAACAGGACAGGGGACGGACAGTAAATTGATCCGGTCTGAAAACAGGGGCGATACCTGGCATTCCATTGCGGATTTCAGCGAGAAACAATTGAGGACACTCTGGTTCTTTGACAACGA
>SLOS01000393.1 GCA_007132365.1 Bacteroidales bacterium
AAAAAAGTAGCAATTTGCCTAATATTAACTTTTTGAATAAACAGGAAGAATAGAATTGCAGACAAACCAAAGCCTACAATCCAACCCCTTGTGGCAGAAAGGAAAATGGAAGCATATATCGCAATCATTATTATCCGTAAGTATGTTTTAGGAAACACTTTACGTGAAGAAACCAGGTAAAACATGGCTGCAAAGTAAGCGATAAGGGCTGATGCTGAATTATAAAATCCCCGCCATGCCCTTTCTGATAGATCTTCAACAATTCTGCCTTCGCTGATTCCAAAAATTACCCTGGGCCCAGCGCCCACAAGTACTGAAAACACCTGGGTTACAAAGCCCAGCAGGGCAATGATGAAAACAAAGGAAAACAGGCGCTCATAATCGGCAGGACTGGTTAATACTCTGGGAATATAATAAAACAATAATAGCGGATAAATAACCCTTAGGGTTCTGAGGAAAATGCTGTAATCGTCAGGGAACCCCTGAGCAAACCCCCATATTACAAGAATTATAATAAACCCAAAAAGAATCCTTAACCAGTTGTCATAAAAAACATAAAGGCTTCCCTTCTTTTGAGATACTTTTATGATTAATGCCAGAAGGTATAAGTGCGTAATTTCAAAATCCGGTATTCCGAAAGTTTCAAACTGAACCCCTCTGATCCCGAAAAAGCTCATAAACCCATCATTTAAAACAAGCATTAAAGCTAACCAGAAAGGTTCGTCTCTCGATTGAGTATAAAGGTAAATAAGGAGTAAAAACCATAAATCTTTTAGAATGGGGAGGGGTGAAAAGTAATTGGCTGCAATTGATATAACAACTAACAATAAAAATTTATTGAAACCCTGTGGAAATATTTTATGTTGATTTAAGACGCTATCCATAAAATGATCTATGCTTTCTTGTTATAAGTCTATTCGTATATGCTTGTTACAATAGCTAAATCCAATATTGCGATATGTTTACATGTGATTTAATTCGAATAGAATCATATTCAGACTAAATACAGTTTGATCTAATTTATTTGCTCTTATTATGTTTTTATCCTAATATTTGAAAAAGCATTGAAACGGTATTTACAGCAGAGTAATTTTTCTTAATGTGCAAAATAGCCATTTGAATTATCTTATTTCTTTCTGCATCATTTGCCACATAAGAATATGTTATTTTCTCTACATCCCTGTAGTTATGTATGACAGGCAATTTTATATCTTTAAAGATTATATCTAAATCTTTCCTGTATTCGGATAAAGGTAACACTCCGCTGGCAAAACACTCGTACATTCTTAAATGGGGTCCATTGACCAGGCCGGGATTTACATCTACCGGATAAATTTTAGCACAGTTCATTATGGTGTTCACTTCCTCAAAGCTCAGCCTGCCTTTGGTATGCGGCACCAGGCATTTTTCCAGTTTGGGGAAGTAGGTAAACCAGTTTCGCCAGGATGGCGGGCCATATAATTTGAAATTCATATCGGCAAACTGATTCAGGAAGAGGGCTCTTTTGTAGCCCCAGGAGCTGTTTACATTGCCGCCAATAAATACTACGTCGCAACCGTATTTTTGCAGTTCTTCCTGGGTGGGCTGTTTCACAAAGTTCTCCTCCATACCTGTGGTAACCACAAAATGATGCAAATTATCCAATCCCAGCATTTCCAATTGTTCTATCCATCCGGTATCGGGACAGAGTACTGCATCGGCATCAAAAAGCAATTGGAGGTTGTATTTGCTGGTTGGGGAGTAATAAGGACTGTCGCCAAGGAAAAACACAACTTTCGATGTTTCCCTAAACTTTTTAACCGTTTCCGGCAGCAACATCTCATTGTTGTAAATCAATACCAGATCGGGTTGTACAGTTTTAAAACGATCCAGGTGCGCCTGATTTATGGTTTTAAAATAAAAGTCGTCCCACCTGTTGCGCAAACTATTGGAAAGTTTAAGCTTTTTGTTTTCAATTTTTTCGTAAATACTACGGGTGTGTTTTCTGTAATCAAATGTTTCAACACTACAACCATTTTCTTCAAAGCCTTGTTTGAAGGTTTTGTCAACGGAATAAATGGATGGGAATAATAATAGGACTTTCATGGATTATTATTTTATTAGAAAACTGATACTTCGACAGGCTCAGTACAAGTGACACAGATTGGACTGATTACCGTTGATAGATTTTATTTTCGCCGGAATCAAGGCTTTCTATGTTTTCAAATAAATAGGCTGCTTCCAGTTTTGTTGTGAACAGAGAAAGGGGGAACAGTAAGTGATTGTTAAAAAAGTTTTCTGCATTGGGGAACAAACCTGAATGACCCCTCACTCCGTAGTCCCATCTAGTTTGCAATAAGGTACACCGGATTCCTTTCCGGTTGAGTTTACTCATAAGGGTGTCCTTCTTTTCAACTAATAATGGTAATGCCATGTAAATCATATTCGGGGTATCATTTACCAATACAACGATATGTTGCTTTCTAAGTTTCTCAAGTATGGGGGCAACGTTTGCCCTATACTGGTAAATGTGTTTTGTGTGATCAAAGCGGTTCAGCAAATAGCGACTGATAAAGGACATTTTTACCGGTTTTTCGGATACATTTACATAATGGTAGTATTTTTCATGCACTTTTTTGTTAAAGCCTATGAGCCATTTTTTTAACCTTAGGGGTTTATGCATATCATCAATCAT
>SLOS01000407.1 GCA_007132365.1 Bacteroidales bacterium
AACTTAAAAATAATATCTGAATCATCAAGGGATTTGCCGTAAAGAAGCTTAAGGGAAGTGGACTGGCTGATAAACGATCCCGGATTGTCTTGGGAGGGTGCCGCAGAAGATATTCCGGACGGTTTGTCTTCCGGTTCTTCCAGGTGGAATAATCTTACCCGGACAGGATATAATTCAATTTCATCAAGATTTGACTTTCTTAATTCCTGATTTATTATTTTTTCATATTTATCGCAGATGTTCTGAACAATGACGTAAACTTCGATATCGCTGGCCGAAGATTCCCTGTCACAGAACCATTGCCCTGCACCAAACACAGATACGGGTAATGCGGGCAACAAAGAAAGTATCTTTTCAATAATTTCATGTATCGTTGTAAAATGGTTCTGGTAATTGTAGCAGCTCAGTGTATCTGATAGTTCAGGAAGTAGTTCTATAACGGGATTTTTTATAAAATCCCTTTCAAATACATCTTTATCCTTAACCTGATTGTTAAAAATTACGGTATCCAGATCAATGGTTCGCGGACCAAATTTATTCTCAGTTCTTACCCTTCCCAACTTATTTTCTATTTTCTTCAGTCTGTCGTTTAGTTCTTTATATTCACAAAGAGTTTCAATATGAAATACGCCGTTCAGAAAATCATCCTGCTTTTCATAACCCAGTGGTTTTGTATAAAAAAAACTGGATTTTCTGATAAACTTTCCAAGCAGTCCAACCTCCTTTTCCGCCTTTACGACATTCTCTTCCGGGCTTATATTTGAGCCAACCCCGACTACTGCACTATTCATCATTACCTGTCTTACATGCATTACTCATCTTCATCTGACTTAACCGCAATAACATTATCACAGAATCTCAGGGCATAGGGTTTTTCGACGGTAACAGTAACATTTTGCAGTTCCCGGTTCTCCTTTACAATTTTGTATATGTGATTGACAAGGCTTTCCAGCAGATTGAATTTTGATTCTTCAACTTCGTTTATAATCTTTTTTGTCAAGGACTTATAATTAAAAACATCTTCAATCCTGTCACTTTTTTCAGCCTGCTTTGCGTTGTATTTAAAGCTGATCGAAATAATCACATCCTGCAGAACATTACGTTCCCAGTTATTAGCGCCGATAACTGTTCTCAAACGCAGGTTTTTTATCTGAATCCCTGTCATAGCCATAGAGTTATAAGTTTTCACCACCATCATTGAATATTATCTGGCCGGTGGCAAAATTATCGTTAACAAAAAATTTTATTGAATTTACAATATTATCAGGATGCCCGCTCTTTTTCATAGGAATATTTTTTGCCAGTTTTTCAATATACTGATTATCCTTGTCAGGCGGTGGCAGAATTATCCCTGGTGCAATGCCGTTGACACGAATACCGGGTGCCAACTGGACTGCAACCTGCCTTGTAAAGACTGCCAGGAATTTTTTTGATAAAAGGTAGTCAAAATGGCTGGTTGTGTTTTTTGTGATTTTTGTATCCAGGATATTTATTATCAAGGCTCCTTCAGGTGCAATTTCCGCAAATTGTTTTGTAAGTATATATGGAGCCTTGAAATTTACATCAAAGAAAGAGGTGAGACCTGATGTACCTTTTTCCGCAAAGCTGTTTTCGTAGAAAATTGACGCATTGTTTACAAGGCAGTTGATCTTAATTATTGAGTTTACCTCCGGTATTAACTTTTGCGTCTCCTTTTCATCACTGAAATCTGCTTTAAATATCTCACATTTTACATCATATTGTGAAACTATATCCTGCCTGGTCAGTTGCGCTTTTTCAAATGAAGAGCTATAATGTATTGCAACATTATACCCGATTGAAGCGAAGTATAGAGATATGTCCTTCCCAATTCTGTCGGAAGCTCCTGTTACCAATACGCCCTTATTTTCATCCATCTATATGCAGTAGGTTAATAGTTAGTAATCTAATAAGTCTAATAGTTGGATTTTGCTGAAAACAGACTTATCTGTTAATTTTTGATTGCCGTTTCTGTTTTCCGAAAATTTACAAATGGCTACTTGTTAATGTTGATTTGACACTAAGTTAAGAAACCTGGTTAAATATTTCAAAATATTGCAGAATAAAACATTTGATTAATTGAATTAAAAGTAAAAATTGAACCTTTACGGGTATGATCTGTTTTTTAAGTATTATACTTCTATGACGCTATGACGCGGCATTAATCATGATTTTATTAAAAATGAAAAAATGCAAATTTATTTATCTTAGCAAAAACTAAAATAAAGAACTATGACTTTATCCAGATCGTTAATTTATCAGATATTTTTCTTTACCGGAATTATCTTGGCCGGGGTTGTAACAGCACAACCCAACCAACCCTCCCAGCTCCCCGACCGTGTCATTTTGAATCTTACTGAAGAAACGTCAACATCATTGGCAGTTACATGGCGAACCGACACAACGGTGCATAATGGTAAAGTAGAGTTACAGACTTCAGCTCCAATGATCGTTCCTGACAAAAGCATAACCTATTCTGCAAAAACCTCCACCGGCAGATACCAATGGGGAGATGAACCTGAAATAGTATCAAATCACCATTCTGCAATACTCAAAGGATTGGAGCCAGGCCAAAAATACAGCTATCGTGTAGGTTACGGTGAATTCTGGAGTGAATGGTTTGATTTTGAAACACCTTCTGCTGAA
>SLOS01000402.1 GCA_007132365.1 Bacteroidales bacterium
CCCTCCCTCAACCTCAGGCACTTTTCTATTTTGGATCTCCAGAAGGTCCCGGTAAGCTTTTCATTACCAAATGTAAGCATGCGCACAGCTATGGAACCTGAGTGGTAATGGCCGGTGCCCAGCTTCTCATTTTCTGATGAGAAAACCTCTACAGGATCTCCTTCGTGCACCCCGTCCGGGATTTTTTTAAAGGCCCCTGAGAAAATCCAGGGGTGAAACCGTTTCAGGGATTGCGCTTTGCCGGGCTTTAAAACTATTTTTATCAAAATATCTATAATTCTTTTTCAATGCAGGCAATGATCATTAATGGGAAGAAATAAGCTTGCTGTATATCTCATAACATACCCAGGCATCTGTGGCTGCATAAATCAGTTGAGCATCCGTAAGTACCTGCCTCTCCCAGTTTGAAACCTGTTGCGACTTGGATATCTGGATCCCGAGTACAATCCCGGCAATTTTTTTCAGTCCGCTATCCGTTATACTGTATTGCTTAACCATCTCCTGCAATTCAATGAAACCGGCAGGCCTGAACCGGGCCATCTTCTGCAGGGATTTTATATCATCCCTGATAGCTGCACCTGCTTTGACCACATTTTTGTCTGAAAGCAGCGAAACAAGCGGGGCAGGTAAACCTGTCCTGTTGAGCCTGAAAACAAATGCCCTCTCTTTTGCAGAGAGTTGCATAAGTGCTACACCGTTGACAACACCCTTTTTAAAAACAGGTTTTGTTTCTGTATCGAAACCAAGAACCTTATAGCCCCTGAGCATATCCACTGCTTCGGGCACCGCCTCAGGTTCATCCACCACAATTATCTCCCCTGTAAATGATGACAGGGGCAGAGATTTTATCTCCTCAGCAGTAATCGACGGCAAAAATTCATCATTCTTCATCTTCATTCCAAAACTTTTGTCTTTGCGAAAAAATCCATTTACCGGTTCCCTGTTCCTGATCAGTCCCCCGGTCATTATCCTCCTCTTCATCTTCAAGGTCCTCTCCCCCGTGAAGCAGGTTGTGCAGGGCCCGGAGACAGTTCAGCAGTTTTTGACCCCATTCCTGGTCAAAATGCTGTATGCATTCCCACAGAGCATCGTTCATAAGCTCAACGGTACCCATCCTGTATACCATAACAAAATCCTTGAGGTCCTGGTATATATCTGCAAGGTTCTCGGCAATGCTCCCCCCTACCCTGTCTTCCGTATCCCTGATTACCGGATCAATCACCTCCGGATAATCATTATGCCTTCCAAGCTTATTCAGTATGGTGTCATGAACGATCTGCCATTCCTGCTCGGTAACGAAGCGTTCAGGTCCATCTTCAAGCAGGGCCTCGGCAGAGGGCAGCATGACCGCTTTATAATACAACAGCGGAAGTATTTTACGGGTTTTATCCATAAAAACAGGTTTTGCAAAACCATCTGCCTGCTCAAGAAAACTGCACACCTCCCTGGCAACTGCTACAAATTCAATTACCGCACCGGAATATACCAGCGCTTCACTGTTATTTTCCATAGTTTCAGGAATTAGCTTAACGAGGGTAAAATTACTAAAAAAACTGCGATGACAATATTTTCAAAAAATCAGGCTTGATAAGCGCTCCATTTAATAATCCCGTCGGCCCCCTGTTTTAGCTTTCCGTTGTCAAGAAGCCACCGGATAACCGTGATTGACTTATCCGCTGGGTAATCCATAATACCAACGAGCTCATCAGGCATTACATTGCCATGCTTTATCACCTCCCTTATATTTTCTGTAATCAGATCGAATTCATACTGGCTCATGTCCAGTTCATTATTTTTTGTACAAACATCGCAGTTTCCACACCTTTCAGCATCCTTTTCACCAAAATACGAAAGAAGCGTGACGCTTCTGCACCGGCCGGATGCCGAAGCATAAGAACAGACCGATCTCATTTTTGATAAATACCTCTCCTTTCGTTCGAAATATGTTGAAGAAGATATATAAAGTGATTGCTCGTCAAGCCTTTCAGTGTTCATAATGATCAATGGGGACTTTCTGCGGGGAATATACCGGATTATTTTCAGATTACTGAGCCTGACAAGATATTGGTAAACAAGGTCACGGGAAGATGATGTTTTTCTGGCCAGAAACTCCTCATCTATCGCTGCGAAACCGGAAAAAACACCCGAATAAGTGCGCAACAGCAACTTGATAAAACCATCGAAGGCCGCATTGGCCACCTGGAACCTGTAAAGATCTTCACGGCCTACAGTGAAATGGATTTTCGAGGGACTGTTTATTTCGTCGGTCAGCTCAATATATCCCTCTGCTTCAAGTGCTTTCAGGGAGTAATAACATGTCATCAGGTTGAGTTTATACCTCGAAGCAAAGTCCATTATATTAAAATCGAATACAGACCCCTTACCTCCCCCGAAAGGGACCTGCAAATAACTGCCCAATGCCTGGTAGACCTGCCTTATAACCTCAATTTCAGGAAACCTTAAAGCTAAACGTTTGTCCGCATTCGCCTTGTCTGACTCATTGTAAAGTAAAATAGCAAAAGCAATTTTGCCATCCCTTCCTGCTCTTCCAGCCTCCTGAAAATATGCCTCGAGGCTGTCAGGCATATCAAAATGTACCACAAACCTCACATCGGCTTTATCAATACCCATACCAAAGGCATTTGTAGCAACTATTACACGTGTCTTGCCCGACATCCATTCATTCTGCTTCATTGTTCGTGTGTCAGAACCCAGCCCCGCATGATAATGATCTGCAATAATTTTGTTATTGGAGAGGAAACGGGCAATTTCTGCGGTTTTCCTCCTGTTCCTGGCATATACGATCCCGCTTCCGGGTATTTTACGGAGCAGGTCCAGCAACTGCCTGTGCTTGTCCTCTGTCCCGTTAACAAGGTAATGTAGATTCTTCCTTTCAAAACTTGTCCGTATCAGATTGGGCGATGAAAAGAGAAGTTTATCCATAATGTCGCGGGCCACATCAGTCGTCGCGGTAGCAGTCAGCGCAAGGACAGGGATGCCCGGTAACAGTTCCCTCAGCTCTGCAATCCTCAGATAGGAAGGCCTGAAATCATAACCCCACTGAGATATGCAATGCGCCTCATCTACGGCTATTAAATTGATTTTCATCTTTTTCACCCTCTCCCTGAATATTTCAGTTGCAAGCCTTTCAGGTGAAACATATAGAAATTTAAATTCTCCGTATACACAATTGTCGAGAGCGATATCTATTTCTGCCCTGCTCATTCCCGAAAAAATTGCCTGGGCCCTGATGCCGCGTTTAAGGAGGTTCTCAACCTGATCCCTCATCAATGCTATCAGAGGAGTCACGACAATACAGGTACCATCGGTTGCCAGTGACGGAACCTGGAAAGTCAGCGACTTTCCTCCTCCTGTTGGCATAAGGGCAAGAGTATCCCTTCCCGATGCTACGGATTTGATTATCTCCTCCTGCATGGGTTTGAACGACTGATAACCCCAGTAACGATTCAGTATTTGACTGTATTTATCCAAACGGCTCACTAATAAAATCTGCTGTTCGCTGCAATCAGAAACCATTCTCCCCGGTACCGGTAAAAAAACAAAAAATATATTAGCATCTACTTATTTTTCGTAACTTAGCGCAACTTAAATATAACCAAATTTTTTCAAAATGTCATTTGTTTCCGATAAGATTAAAGGGTTAGGACTGACCTTTGATGATGTCCTACTGATACCTTCTTATTCTGAGGTACTTCCAAAAGATGTTGATATATCGTCACGTTTCTCCAGGAACATATACATAAACTCACCCATAGTTTCTGCAGCAATGGATACAGTTACCGAAGCAGCCATGGCTATTGCCATAGCCAGGCAGGGAGGTTTAGGGGTTATTCATAAGAATATGAGCATCAAAGAACAGGCCAGGCATGTAAAGGAGGTAAAAAGAGCCGAAAGTGGTATGATTTATGACCCTGTGACCATTGAAAAAACCAGCACAGTCGGAGATGCCATTAAACTGATGAAGGAATTTAAGATAGGGGGAATACCCGTGGTTGAAAATAATGGCACACTTATTGGCATAGTAACAAACAGGGACCTTCGTTTTCAGAATAATCTGAAAAGGCCCATCAGTGAGGTTATGACCAAAGAAAATATCATAACTACCACACAGACAAATCTTGAAAAAGCACCTGATCTTCTGCAGAAGTACAGAATTGAAAAACTTCCTGTAATAGATTCAAAAAACAAGCTGATAGGACTGCTTACCTACAAGGATATAACCAAGGTAAAGGACAATCCTCAGGCTTGCAAGGATGATAAGGGGCGGCTGAGGGTAGCCGCCGGAATAGGAGTTGCAAAAGATGCAATGAAAAGAGTAGAGGCCCTCCTGGAGGCGGGTGCCGATGCTATTGTTATAGATACAGCACACGGACATACCGAAGGAGTTTTCAGGCTGCTGGATGAAGTAAAGAGGAAGACCTCCTCCGTTGACATAGTGGCAGGTAATATCGGGACCTCCGACGCGGCAAAAGCACTGGCCGCAGCCGGTGCCGATGGTGTAAAAGTTGGTATCGGTCCCGGGTCGATCTGTACAACGCGCATAATCGCCGGTGTCGGGATTCCCCAGTTAACAGCTATTTATGAGGTCGCCTCGGCATTAAGGGGATCAGGGATACCTGTTATAGCAGACGGAGGCATCAGATACTCAGGTGATATTGTCAAAGCCATCGCTGCAGGTGCAGATGCAATCATGGCTGGATCCCTTCTGGCCGGTGTCGAAGAGTCCCCGGGAGAAACAATCATATATAACGGCCGGAAATTCAAAGCTTACAGGGGTATGGGATCAATTGAAGCAATGCAGCAGGGATCAAAAGACAGGTATTTTCAGGAAATTGAGGAAGACATCAGCAAGCTGGTCCCTGAAGGCATATCCGGCCGCATACCATACAAGGGTACCCTTTCGGAGGTTATTTACCAGCTGATCGGGGGACTGAGGGCAGGGATGGGTTACTGCGGTTCACCAGATATAAAAACCCTCAAGGAAGCTATGTTTGTCAGGATAACCAATTCCGGGCTGAACGAAAGCCACCCGCATGGAGTAACAATAACCCGTGAAGCTCCCAATTACAGCAGATAATTTGGCTTGCGAACTTTTCTGCCTCGTGATATGCTGATCAGATTAACTAAATATTATTGTCTGATGGAAAAATCAATGAAAAAAAGAAAGAGAAAAGAATACGTAATTATCCATCTGTTAATTATTGTAATGTTTCTTCGAATTACTCCGGGTTTTACCATGTCAGAAGGCAACGACGATGTTCTGATGGTGGTTGGTGACAGGGAAGTGTCCAAAGTGGAGTTTCTGCGTCTGTGGAAAAAAAACCATCTTTATGCTGAACATCAGTCCGTGGAGGAGTATCTGGATCTGTTTCTGGATTTCCAGCTTAAAGTTGCGCATGCCAGGGATGAAGGTATACACCTGGAAAGCTCATTCAGGGATGAACTGGCCGGTTACAGAAAAAATCTTGCTGCTCCATACCTGGGAGACCCTGATACGGAAGAAAAGCTTCTGAATGAAGCATATGAAAGATTATTGTATGTAGTCAATGTAAGTCACATACTGGTGAGACTGGCCCCCGGATTCAATCCTGATGATACCCTAAAAGCATGGGAGAAAGCCATGCAGATACGTAAGCGCATATATGACGGTGAGAGTTTTGAAGAAGTAGCCAGGGCGACGTCAGACGATCCGTCGGCAAAGACAAATTCAGGCAATCTTGGATATCGTGCGGTATTTCAACTGGTATACCCTTTTGAAAGCCAAGCTTATCAGGCAGAAATTGGCGAAGTGAGCATGCCGGTAAGAACACGGTTCGGATATCACATAATCAGGGTAAATGATAAAAAAAAATCAAGGGGTGAGATAAAGGTCGCCCACATAATGACCGGTTTCAACAGATATGATGAACGGGAGGCAAAAGAACTGGCACACAAAATTTATGATGACCTGACCGGCGGAACCAGTTTTGAACTCCTGGAAGAGGAGTTTTCAACAGATGACAGGGCAGGTCAGGGCGGAGAGCTTCCCTGGTTTGGTATAGGAAGGATCGTACCTGAGTTTGAAGAGGCAGCTTTCGCGCTTGAAAAACCCGGGGATATCTCCGTGCCGGTCCGCACAGATTACGGATGGCATATTATAAAACTTATTGACAGCAAGGATATCCCTGCTTTTGATGAAATAAAAACAGAAATGCGTAACAGGATAACGAATTCCAGGGACGAGCGTTATCAATTGATACAGGATGCCCTTGTGAAAAGGTTAAGGCAGGAATGGGAGTTCTCTGAAAATCGCCCCGCACTGGAGGCATTTTACCGCATTGTTGATGAAAGCATATTCAACGGCACCTGGTCGCCTCCCTCAAGGCTTCCTCTCAACCAGGTACTGTTCAGTGTTACCGGCAAAAAGGTAACTCAAAGGGAGTTTGCAGAATTCATAGCTGAAAACGCTTCCAGGCTAAAACCCTGGCCGGTTGATGAATATATATATACTCTTTACCAGGAATTTGTCAATAAATGGCTGATTAACCATGAAGATGCCAATCTGGAAAAAAAGTATCCTGAATTCCGGTTTCTGATGAAGGAATATAAAGACGGAATGTTGCTTTTTGAAATTACGGAACGCGAGGTATGGTCCAGAGCAATCAGCGATAGTGCCGGTCTGGCAATGTTTCATGAGAAAAGAAAAGATGACTATATGTGGGGTAAAAGGATCCTGGCAAGTATCTTCTCAACTGAAGACAGCCGGATAGCAAGAAGAGCTGCAAGAAGAGCAAATAGAAGCTTAAGGTTTGACCGAAGGGATGACAACTGGATTATTGACCGTTTAAACCGTAGAAGCGAAGAAGATGTGATAACAGTTGAAAGAGGTATTTTCTCCCGTGGCGATAATCAACTGACAGACCGCATAGAATGGACAGAGGGAGTATCAGAAATATTTGAAAAGGAAGACAAATACAGGATTGTTTTAGTTCACAGGATCCATGAACCTGAACCAAAAACTCTGGATGAAGCACGGGGACAGGTGATAGCTGATTACCAGGATTACCTGGAAAAGATATGGTTGGAAAGTCTGCGCGACAAATACAATGTGACAGTTAACAAAGATGTTTTATCTGGCATCAGATAATTTAAGGATTTACACGATTTTAGTAGAATAAAAATGAGATAGCAAATGAAGCTGTTTATTTTCCTTTTATTTTTTGTCTCAATTGCCTGCAACAGGTTCAACAATTCACATAAAGAACCTTTGGCGAAAGTTTATAACAATTACCTTTACCGCGAAGACCTGGCAGGACTTTTTCCTTCCGGGTTGACAAGTGCTGATAGCGCCAAAATAGCAAAAAACTATATTGACAAATGGATACGCAATCAGCTTTTTCTGAGACTGGCAGAAATGCACCTGCCCGAAGAAGAAAAAAATCTGGATAAACAGATTGCCGATTTCAGGGCATCTCTTTTAATACACAAATATCAGCAATACCTTATTGATCAGAAACTCGATTCGATTATTGATATAAAGGAAATTGAGGACTACTACGAAGCCCACAGCAATAATTTCATACTTAACAGGCCTGCTGTCAGGGGTATCTATATCAAGGTTCCGATCGACGCCCCCAACCGAAACGGATTGCTGACCTGGTTCAGGAGTGGCAATGATCTTATTCAGATTGAAAACTACAGTAATCAATATGCTGTAAGTAATATCTGGTTTACCGACAGTTTCATTTATCTTGACAATCTTCTCCGTACACTGCCTCCGGGATCATACAGTGCAAATATAAATTTTGCCAATACAGACCATTTAACAGCTTCTGATTCGGAATACTATTATTTTATAGGGATACAGGAGTATAAGCCTCCCCGCAGTCAGATGCCTATATCACTTGCACGCCAAAAAATTAAAAATATTATACTAAACAAGAGGAAAATGCAGTTTTTAAATGACCTGGAGAAGAATGTTTTAAATGAGGGTATAAGTAAAAATGCATTTCAATATTATTAAAACACAAAATTTATGTTGGTCAAAAAAATATTTTCATCCATACTTCTGATTTCACTTGCCGGATACCTCTCCCTAAGTGCTCAGGAAAGAATAGTGGACCGTATCGTGGCAGTTGTCGGGAACAGCATAATACTTCAGTCGGAATTGGAAAACGAACTTATGCAAATGCAGGCACAGGGTTACGTCCCAACGCAGGATTCAAGATGTGAGGTGCTTGAAAATTATCTTGTGCAGAGATTATTGCTTAACCAGGCCATAGTTGACTCAATTGAAGTTACCGAAGCAGAGGTTGAGATGGAGCTGAACCGCAGATTGCAGTTTTTTGTTCAGCAGATAGGGTCTGAAGAAAAACTTGAAGATTATTACAATAAAAGTATTCTTGAAATAAAAGAGGATTTCAGGGAGATTGTCCGCGACCAGCTCATAACAAGTTATATGCAGGATGACATCATTGGCACTGTCAGGGTGACCCCTGCCGAAGTGAGAAGATTTTTTAACAATATGGCCGAGGAGGATATTCCGTTTATACCCTCAAAAGTTCAACTAAGAAAAATTGTCGCATATCCTAAATTCAGCGAAGCAGAGAACTTCAGGGTGAGACAGAGGCTGAATGAAATCAGGCAAAGGATCATTAACGGTGAAAGTTTCACCACCATGGCTGTTTTATATTCACAGGATCCGGGTTCAGCCCGCAGGGGAGGAGAACTGGGGTACATGCCCCGCTCGGCCCTGACACCTGAATTTGCCAACGTTGCCTTTTCCCTGAGAGACGACAGGGTCTCTCCTGTTTTCGAGTCCGAGTACGGCTATCATATTGTGCAGCTTATTGACAGGAGAGGCGAGCAGGTCAATGTAAGGCATATCCTGCTCACTCCCCAGGCCACAGAACAGGCGAAATCAGAAGCAAGAACATTCCTTGACAGTCTTGGAACAGTAATCCGCACTGATACCATATCTTTCAGGATTGCAGCCAGGATCTATACCGAAGACGATGATACCAGGATGAACGGGGGACTGGTAATTAATCCGGAGACAGGTGGTTCAAGATTTGAGCTTGACCAGCTTAGCCCTGTTAATTACGAAGCTGTCAGGAACATGAAGGTTGGCGAGATAGCCGGTCCCATAGAATCACGTGACCGGCAGAACAGAACCTACTACAAACTTCTGTATCTTGATTCACAGACAGCACCACACAGAGCTAACCTTAAGGATGATTATGCTTTCTTACAAGAGATGGCCCTTATTGAAAAAAGGCAGAAAATGCTGCAGGAGTGGATCGCAGAAAAGAGGACCCGGACTTATGTCAGGATCGATGAGGCCTACAGAAACTGTGGCTTCTCTGCCGAAGAATGGGTAAAGAGATAGCCATAAGGCATGAACCGTCTCCTGCTGTTATTATTCATTATCTGTCCGCCTGTAATTGACACCACCGGACAAACATCACAGGAACACCGTCAACAACCTGCAGAGGTAAGAATACTTCATGCAGAAAGCATGGAAGCTCCTTACAGCGACATGCAATCTGATGGTATCCGGCTCATCGGCAATGTACGCTTAAGCCACGAGGATATCCTGATGGAATGCGACAGTGCACACCGCTATTCCGGAAAAAATATTGTACACGCATTCGGCAATGTTCATATCAACCAGGGAGATACACTTCACCTTTATGGTGATCATCTGATATATTACGGCGACAAAAGATATACAGAAGTAAGGAGAAATGTTTTACTGAGGGACAATGAAACCACCCTTACTACAGAAATTCTGGATTTTGACCTGGCAAATAATTTTGGATACTATCCCGACGGAGGTGTGGTCATTAACGGAGACAACAGGCTGGAAAGCATCCAGGGTTATTATTATACAGATGAAAAATTATTCTTTTTTAAAGACAGCGTAATAATTACCAATCCCGATTATATAATTAAATCAGATACCCTTAAATACAACACTGTAACAGAAATTGCTTATTTTCTGGGGCCAACGACAATAATCGGAGATGATACCAATATCTATTGTGAAAACGGCTGGTACAACACCAAAACAGATATCTCGCAATTTAACGAAAATGCAAGGATAAAAAACAATAATCAGCTTCTGATGGCTGACAGTATATTCTATGACAACGGCATGGGTCTTGGAAAAGCCTTTTTAAATGTTGAAGTTATCGACACAATCGAAAACACAATAATCAGGGGTAATTACGCATGGTTTAACCGGGACCCTGAACAAATGCTGATGACAGACAGGGCACTTCTTATTCAGATGTCCGACAAGGACACTTTATACATGCATGCAGACACGCTGCGTTCATGGCTGCAGATAACACAACGGGATATAAAACCGGCGGATCCCGGCAAAGCTGAACCTCCGGATACCCTGGTTGCTGCAGTTGCAGACACCCTGGCCGCTGAACCTCCGGATACCCTGGTTGCCGCAGTTGCAGACACACTGGCCGCTGAACCTCCGGATACCCTGGTTGCCGCAGTTGCAGACACACTGGCCGCTCAACCTTTGGATACCCTGGTTGCCGCAGTTGCAGACAC
>SLOS01000418.1 GCA_007132365.1 Bacteroidales bacterium
AAAAATTGCCTGTTGATAAAAAAACAGAGTTGCATTCTTTGCAGGGCAGAATCCAGCTTTTTTGCCATGTACAGAAATATTGAATATTACCGTTGCATTAACTGCCTGTCGGTTTTCATGGCGCCGGATTTCCATCCTTTCCCCGAAAGGGAAAAAGAGCGGTATGAATCCCATAATAACGATATATATGATCCCCGCTACCGTGAATTTGTAAGACCCCTTGTCAATGAAGTTTTTAAAAAATTCCCCTCCAGCGGCCGCGGACTTGATTTTGGTGCGGGGACGGGACCGGTTGCCGCGAGTATCCTCAGGGAACAGGGTTACCATGTTGAGCTTTATGACCCCTTCTTCCGTAACGATAAACAAAAGCTTGAAACAACATACGACTACATAATATGCTGCGAGGTAATGGAGCATTTCCATAATCCCGCTGCAGAATTCAGGTTGCTGCGCTCACTGATCAATCCCGGAGGAGGTCTTATCTGCATGACGGAGCTCTTTAAGGAAGATAATGACTTTAACAAGTGGCGATACAAAGACGACGAAACCCATGTGTTTTTTTATCATCCAAATAGCCTGGAATGGATTAAATCAGAATATTCATTCTCTTCGCTTGAAGTAAAGGGCAAGGTTATTAGCTTATTTGTATAAAACTGATTGTCATATAAACTCTAATTATATAATGTTACCATGCACGGGGCTGACCCGGTACCAGCCGGACCGGCCGGCACAAAACCAATAACATGAGCAAGACTACCCTTATCAGGAAATCCTCAGGAGAAAAAGAGGCTTTTTCACAGGAAAAGCTTGAAAACAGTCTTAAACGTGTGGGAGCGGACAAGGAGGCAATAAGAGAAATCAGCAATGAAATAAATAACTGGCTGTATGAAGGGGTGACCACCAAAAAATTATACAGGCAGACCTTCAGGCTTCTTAAAAAATACAAGGACGGAACGGCCGCCCGGTATAAACTTAAAAAAGCTATTATGGAGCTTGGCCCCACAGGATACCCCTTTGAGCATTTTGTGGGACAGCTGATCAGGCATTACGGTTTTGATATCCGGGTGGGTGAGATTGTTCAGGGACAATGTGTGCAGCATGAGGTTGATGTGGTGGCTACCGGCAACAATAAACAGATCTTTGTGGAGTGCAAGTTTTACAACAGCCAGGGCAAAAATGCCAATGTAAGGGTGCCACTCTACATTCATTCCAGGGTCAATGACATAGTAAGGAAAAGAGAGTCCCTTCCCGGGTTCAGCAAAATGGCCTTCCAGGGCTGGGTTGTAACCAATACCCGGTTTACATCCGACGCAGCTGATTACGGTAAATGTGCCGGGCTTCACCTTGTAAGCTGGGATTACCCTGAAGGCCACAGTCTGCGGGACATGATCGAAAAAGAAAAATTCTTTCCGGTTACTGTTCTTACATCACTCAACAAGCAACAGAAACAGGTGTTGCTTGATGACGGGATAGTGCTCTGCCGTCAGATATGCAACGAACCTGGTGTGGCAGATAAACTGGAAATGAGTCCCCAAAAAAGAAAAAAACTCCTTGAAGAGGTTAATAAACTTTGCAGCTGCCTTAATTGCAATGGCTGAGATTACGGACAGCTGCTTTGCCGATAAGAACTAATAGGTGGACAGCATTGATCCCCGCCAGGATTCGGAGCTGGTCATTGATTTCAGGGGTCAGGATGTCAAAGGTTTTTCAGGCAGGATTCTTACAGCAGGAGAGCTGGATGCACATAACACTTTTGATAATCCCGGTGCGGTGAAACCGGTTTCGTTTACAGCGGGAAGGCTTCGTAACAATCAGCTTCGCACGACCATCCCGGCAAAATCAGTCGTAGTGCTTGAAATAAAATAGTTACCGGGTAATCAAAAAACTTAAAAGAGTATGATCTTTTTAATGGTCGGAGCCGGACTGAAACCTCCATTGCCTCACTTGCTATTTTTGCTTTCAGCCATTTTAATGCCCTGCCTTCGATTGGTGCAATTCATTTTTCCCTGGAAGATGCAGAACAGATAATATTAGATACGGCCCGGCACACTAAAGAGGCAGAGATACCTTTATGGGGAGGTCTGTTCCTGCTATGTGACTCCATGGCCATTATAACCTCAAACGGAAACAGTTTTCTGCTTACCCCATCTACCAATCTGACCCGTGACATCTATCAAAGGTTTAATCATTCGGTGTTAACCAACCTTCCTATAGTTACTCCAACATATGCTTTGACACCCCTTGCTGTAAGGTTTGACTATATGCAGAGTCAAACTTCTGAATGTATTTTTAATAAACTTCATAATACAGGAGCAACTGATGATGCATAATTGAGCTCCTGTGCCGGAACCGCTTCGCTTTAACTGATATTATTTGTAGTATGCAGATTATTTTCTTTTATGTAATTTATTCTTGTTTCGGAAACATTGCTTTTCAATCCGTTGAATCCTCATGCCATGATATTCTTCTTTGATCTGTCTTTAATTGATGAGGATTTAACATTAAATATTTTCATGCGTTTGTGTGTAATTTTACGCAGAAAAAAATTAATGTATATTTCTTCTGTAAAAAAAGAAGCCAAAATTTTGTTCTGAAAATACAAAATTTTGGCTTTTTACAGGAGATATAGATATATTAAAAAAGAATATACTACAAGTA
>SLOS01000363.1 GCA_007132365.1 Bacteroidales bacterium
CCCCAAATTTGACATTGTAATGCTGGGTCTCGGTGAGGACGGACACACAGTCTCGATTTTTTCTGATAATATCCTTCTTTTTCACAGCGATAAGCTGTTCGAAGCAACAGAAAATCCTTATAGCGGACAACAGCTTGCCGGCAGCCCATTACAAGGAATTGTCAAACTACAACAAATTGAATATGAAACGGCTGATAATACTTTTCTCTTTTCTTCTGGTGGTTAAATTTCAAACATACGGTCAGAATCCTTCAACGATCCAGGTGAACTCCCATGAATTTGCGCATCTCATAAATAACGGAGGAGGTGTATTACTTGATGTAAGGACTCAGCGGGAATTTCAGAACAGTCATATACCTGATGCAGGCAATCTGAATTATTATGCATTTGATTTCAGGAGACGGCTCCTGTTTCTTCCAAAAGATCAACCAATTTATTTATACTGCAATACTGGTTACCGGAGCGACAGGGCCGCTGATTTTCTTATAAGGAACGGTTACGAGCGGGTATATAATCTTCAACACGGCATAATGGAGTGGGATTTATATGAATTGCCGGTGGCCATTGACCCGAATGCACAGCCCGATATGGACGACAGGTTCGAACCTGCTGATTTTGCAGATCTGATAAATTCGGAACCTGTTGTTTTTATTGATTTTTATGCTCCCTGGTGCGGCCCCTGCCGGCAGATGATGCCTATGATAGACAGCCTTAAAACGGAGTACCATGAGCGCATACCGGTAGTAAAGGTGAATGCCGATGCAAGCAAGCGGCTCATGAGGGAGTTGAAGCTGGTGACAGTACCCTATCTGGTACTTTATCGCAACGGTGAAATAGTGTTTGATCACAGGGGAGTTATGAAAAGAGAGGAGGTGGTATCGCTTCTGGAGTCAAATATGCCGGGCACAGGTAAACCTTAATACGCCTTAATATCTCAGGAATTATCTTAACCGGCTTTTTAGTAACCATATTCTTATCGCGGACTTTTTACTTTCGTGGATCGACAGATGATTAATTATCAGTAGGTTGCTGAAACATATATTGTTAAGGATAATTTGATTTTCATTGAGAACTGATACACAATACAATATTATGAAAAATCTGATTTCCACACATTCTATTATTACCGGACTGATAATCCTTATTACCGGACTGGTCACCCTGCCTTCCAAAGCACAAACCTGCTGCTCGGGCGGGGTGCCTATGGCAGGGAACGTGGGTAGCATGACCCCTGCCGGCAAGGGTACATTGCAGGTTTCACTGGGACTGGATGGTAATTTCCTGAGGACACTGAAAGAGGGTACTGAAACAATAGATGACATAAGCCGCCTGCGAACGACATTCTCCGGTTTGTTAAATGTCTATTACAATGTAGGTGACAGGTTGTCGGTAGAGGGACTTTTTTCATTTGTTCGCCAGGAGCGGGATATCCGTCAGGGAGAGTTCAATGATTTTACAGCAACTACGGGACCCGGTGATTTAGTGCTAATTGTGAATTATACATATTTGTCAGGATTTGCAAATAGAACCGACTGATAAATACAAATTGAATGAAAAATTAAAAACTTATAATCATGAAAAAACAGAAGATAATGTTGATAACGATATTGTATCTGATATTGTTTATTTCCATGTCGTGTAATAAAGATGATGGAAACGATAATGGTCCCGGTGAAGGTTTTGGCGGTGAGTGGCTTATACCCGATAATGAGGTTTTTGACGGGGGACCCGGGAAAGACGGTATTCCGGCGTTAAGCAACCCTGAATTCATATCGCCCGATGATGCTACTTACCTTAATGATCACGATCTTGTCCTTGGATTTGTCAGAAATGGAATAGCCCGTGCATACCCACATAATATACTTGACTGGCACGAGATTGTAAACGACAGCTATGACGACCTGCATCTTGCTGTAATCTACTGTCCGCTAACCGGGACGGGGACAGGATGGGACAGGGAGATAAATGGAAATATAACCACGTTTGGTGTTTCAGGGCTTCTTTATAACTCAAACATAATACCCTATGACCGTGCGACCGACAGTAACTGGTCACAAATGTTGCTTAAATCTGTTAACGGTGAGTTAAAGGGGACCCCGGCCGAGACCTATAATATTGTTGAAACACGCTGGGACACCTGGAAAAACATGTATCCCGAAACCAGGGTTCTTTCAACTAACACCGGATATAGCAGGAACTACGAAAGGTATCCCTATGGCGATTACAAAACAAGCAGCTTGCTTATATTTCCTGTCAGCAATCTAGATGACCGTCTGCACAGTAAGGAAAGAGTCCTTGGAGTGCTGTCCGGTGACGAGGCAAAAGCCTACAGCATTGAGAAATTCGGCTCGTCAAATTCATTGATACATGATTCGTTCAATGGTAAGGATCTTGTTATTGCCGGTAATAAAGACAGCAACTTCATTGTCGCTTTTGAAAGGGCTGATGAAGAGGGGGTATCGCGTCAGTTTACTGCTGTTCAGAACAGCCTGCCGGTTATAATGAAGGATGATGAAGGTACTATGTATGATGTATTCGGACAGGCGGTTGATGGCCCGGGAGAAGGTAACCAACTCAAAACTGTTACCCAGTTTATAGGGTACTGGTTTGCATGGGCCGCATTTTACCCTGAAATTGAATTATATTAATA
>SLOS01000258.1 GCA_007132365.1 Bacteroidales bacterium
ATCCGCATTTTTAATGCCGGTTTCATTGCTCAATGCCTATGCCCAGGGTATTTTCGAGGAGGCCCTTGAAAGCAATGATACTGTTGCCGCTCATAACGAGGTTTTTACACTGGGTGGTTTTACGCGGGCATCCGCTTGGCTGGGGGGCGATACCTATGACTATGCCTCCCTTTTCGGGGAATTTGCCGTGCAGGGCAGGATATCGGGCAACAGGGTGTTTTTGTCATCCGATATCAGGTTCGCCGAGGGACTCTATTTCGGCCACCGTGAAACCCGGGTACAGGTGCGCGAAGCATACGCCGGCATCAGGTGGGACCGGGCCGACGTATTTGTGGGTAATCAGATTGTAACATGGGGCCGCACCGACGGATTCAATCCCGTCGATAATATCAGTCCCCGCAACTATTTTCTCCTCAGCACCGATCCTGACGACCAGCTTAAGGGCAATTTCATGCTTCGTGCCAGGCTGAGGCCTGCGACACATACAGAACTGGAGGTTGTTGCAATACCTTATTACAAACCTTCTGTATACAGGTATGACCTTTTTGAAATGGATGAAAGCGTATCCTTTACCGAAGCACCTCTTCCGGATGGAACATTCCGTAACGGATCAGTTGCCCTGCGCATGACGACGGAGCTGCCCTCGGTGGGTTTCTCATTCTCATATTTCAGCGGATACGACCCGTTTTATGGTTTTGATATTGACAGCTATTCTTTTCTTCCTGAACCAGAGATCGTTTACAGACCTGATTTTTTCAGGAAACACACGCCCGGGTTTGATATGTCGCTGCCGGCCGGGCCGATGATATTCCGGCTTGAAACAGCGTACAACATAACCTCAGGATATTCAGATAATATATATATACCAAATCCGGAGCTTTATCTTGTAGCTGCTGCTGAACGAAATGTCGGCGGAGTAAATGCTATATTCCAGTATATAGGCAAATACATTGCTGATTATTCTCCCGTTGACCCTCCCGCTCTGCCCGACATGCAGGATCCGGCTGACCTGTTCCGCTGGGCATCGGAATCGGTCGTCTATGAATCAGAATTGTATAACCGCCGCATCTTTATACAGCAAGAAGAATTCAACCACGCGATGTTCTTATCTCTATCCAGATCATTCTTTTATGAGGAGTTAAGGGTTGAGTTCAGTTCATATTACAATTTCACATCAGAGGAGTATCTCATCCGTCCGGAACTTAAATGGAGTGCCAGAGACGGAATGTTGATATCTGCCGGCGCACAGATCATGAAAGGGCCGGATGAATCAATTTATGATATGGCGGGTAAGGTCCTGGGAGGCTTTTTTGCCGGTATAAGGATGTCGTTCTGACGGTTGCCTGCCGGTGTTATGCTGAAAGCTGATTATTTGTCCCCCGGTTTGTCCGGATCAAAAGAAATAATTTAATAATGACAGGAAAACATTTTTTTGCCAGATACAGGAGAATAATAATTGCTGCATCAATTGTTCTGATCCTTGCTATGCTTCTGCCGCTGAGGCAGGCAAGGATAAACCCCGATCTAATGGAGTACCTGCCCGATGATATTGAATCAAAGGTAAACCTTGACAGCCTGGAAAACATATTCGGCCATTATGACCCCTTGATGGTGATCTTTGGCGCCCCTGATGTGCTGGAGCAGGAAACCCTTCTGCGATTGAGGGCCATTAATGACTCACTTTTATCCTATGACGGGTTTGAGGATGTAATCTCGATCTTTGAATCGATGTACATCAGGGGGGAGCATGGCGCCATGCTGGTCGATCCCGTGGTGAGACAGATACCTTCGACTCAGGAGCAGAAGGAGGCGCTGAGGGAAGAGATAATTGACAATCCCCTGGCCTGGAAGATGCTTGTCAGCGAAGATTTCAGGTATACCCTGATGCTGGTCAATCCCGGGCAGGATGTACCCGATGATGAAGTGATTGAATACATTTCCCGACTCCTTGAAAATGTACCTGGCGAAGAGGAGGTATGGTTCGGGGGACTTCCTTATCTGCGGTACGAGATTCAGAAACTGGCCATGCGGGACCTTGCGGTACTGTTTCCTGCCGGACTTTTAATAATGATATTGTTCCTTTATTTTTCCTTCAGGGAGTTTAAAGCCGTGCTGCTGCCGTTTTCAGTGGTATGTATGTCGACGGCTATTGCAATGGGACTGATACCGTTGCTGGGATGGGATTTCAGCATTATTGCGGTACTCGTTCCGATAATGATGATTGCCGTTGCCAATAATTACGGTGTGCATATCGTAGCAAGGTACCAGGAGATTAATGCCCGTGAACCGGGGATGGAGATGAAACAGATAGTTGAACGGGTAATGGCGGCCCTGGCAAAACCCATTACACTTACTGCACTGACAACCATATTCGGTATACTCGGACTGGTAGTACATATCATGTTGCCTGCCCGCCAAACAGGTATTGCAAGTGCAACAGGAATAGCGTTCGCTTTGCTGTTCAGCCTGCTTTATATCCCTGCCGTAATGAGCATAATGAAAAAGGGGAAGGTTCACAGGAGCTTCAGTGGAGTGCGCAGGTCGATGGTGGATCGTTTTCTGACGTGGTCAGGGCATATAACAACCAGGAGAACGCTTACGGTCATTATTGTTTTCGCAGGCTTTCTTC
>SLOS01000403.1 GCA_007132365.1 Bacteroidales bacterium
GTTAGTAGCCGGGTGGCTGAAGATATGGCAATCAATACCCGCTTGCTTTTTAACACTGACTATTCAATCGCAGTTTCCGGTATTGCAGGTCCTTCAGGAGGTTCCGAGGAAAAACCCGTGGGAACAACATGGATAGCCGTTTCATGTAAGAACGCCACCCGTTCCTGCGAATTCAGGTTTGGCGATAACCGGCAAAGGAACATCCAGAGAGCCTCAGTAACAGCCCTGAATATGCTTCGGAAATTAATTATTGAGGACATGCGGCAGGACAGCCAGTGATTTATTAATGCATTGGATTTTAATTTCTTGTGAACTTCATATTAACTTAACGTGGAAGCAATTGTTATAAATAGCACATATTTTTTTCCGCGATAAGCGAATATTAAAACTTTTTTCCTGTTTTCTCCAAAAAAACATCAATTAATTTGAAAAAGTCGATAAAAATGACGACTTTTGCGCTCTGTTAAAAATCAGATATAAATCATCATAAAATGTCACGAGTTTGTCAAGTTACAGGAAAGCGCCTGATGGTAGGAAACAATGTTTCCCATTCTAAAAGAAGGACCAAGAGAAGGTTTTACCCAAATCTTTTCAAAAAGAAGTTTTACTATCAGGAAGAGGACCGCTGGGTTACGCTCCGGGTCTCAGCTTCAGGCATCAGGCTGATCAATAAGAAAGGATTGCATACGGTTCTCAAGGATGCCAAAAACAGCGGATATTTAAGTGTTTATTAAGAAAAATATGTAATCATGGCCAAAAAAGGGAACAGAGTTCAGGTTATTCTGGAGTGCACTGAGCACAAAGAAAGTGGTATGCCGGGAACCTCACGATATATTTCCACTAAAAACAAGAAAAACACCCCGGAGAGACTGGAGATTAAAAAATACAATCCTATACTTAAAAAGATGACCATTCATCGTGAAATTAAATAAAGATAAATTATTATGGCAAAGAAAGTTGTTGCTAGTTTGAAAAAAGCCGATTCAAAAAACCTGGTTAGAGTAATTAAAATGGTGAAATCTGAAAAATCAGGTGCTTACATTTTTAAAGAGGATATAGTGAGTAAGGAATTTACCGGGGAGTTCTTCAAGAATAAATAGCCCAGGGATCTGCTTTTAATATTTTGCAAGCTTTCTTTTTCAAAAAGGAGGCTTTTTTTATTATTACAACAAACATAATTATGGCAGCCTTTAAGCTATTTTCGGGAAAAGAAAAAAAGGATACCCTGGACCGCGGATTGGAGAAAACCAAAGAATCTGTTTTTCGCAAACTGTCCAGGGCAGTGGTTGGAAAGTCGCGTATTGACGATGATGTTCTGGATAACCTTGAAGAGGTACTGATAAGTTCAGATGTAGGGGTCAATACCACACTCAAGATAATTGACAAGATATCTGCCCGTGCGGCTAAAGATAAGTTTCTGGGCACTGATGAACTGAATGTAATTCTAAAAGAAGAGATCATTTCTCTTCTGGAAGAAAATGATCCTGGTGACGGATCCGGGTTCAGCGTACCGGTAGGAGCTAATCCCTATGTTATAATGGTTGTTGGCGTAAACGGGGTTGGCAAAACAACAACTATTGGAAAACTAGCCAACCGGTTCAAGGCAACGGGTCACAAGGTAGTGCTCGGAGCAGCTGATACTTTCAGGGCTGCTGCAATTGAACAACTTGAGATATGGGCGAAAAGAACAGGAGTTGAGATTATAATGCAAAAAACCGGTGCTGACCCTGCCTCAGTAGCATTTGATACACTTACATCGGCGAAGGCCAGCAATGCCGATGTAGTTATTATTGATACTGCCGGAAGGCTGCATAATAAAATGAACCTCATGAACGAGCTTACAAAGGTTAAAAGGGTGATGCAAAAGGTAATTCCGGCAGCACCGCATGAGATACTTCTGATTCTTGACGGTTCCACCGGTCAGAATGCTTTTGAACAGGCAAAGCAGTTTACTGCAGCAACTGAAGTAAATGCACTTGCGCTCACAAAACTTGATGGTACAGCCAAAGGAGGAGTTGTTATAGGCATTTCAGATCAGTTCAAAATACCTGTAAAGTATATAGGTATGGGAGAGGGTCCTGATGACCTGATTAAGTTTGACAGGGTAAAATTCGTATCCTCATTATTTGAATGAATTGAAGGCTGGTTTGCACCTATCTATCTATGTCCATCCAAGATAAAAAATCAAAGCGGGTAAATATAATCACCATGGGCTGCTCCAAGAACCTGGTTGATTCTGAATTCATAGCTGCAAGATTTGCAGCCGCAGGGTGGAAAATTGAATTTGATGACGGCCTGTCCGGCCAGGATGTTGTTATTGTGAATACCTGCGGATTTATAAATGATGCAAAACAGGAGTCCGTTGAGATGATTCTGAATGCTGCAAAAGCAAAAACCGGTGGCAGAATTGGTAAATTATGCATTATTGGTTGCCTGTCTCAAAGATACAGGGATGAACTGAAAAAAGAATTGCCTGAAGCAGATCTGATCATTGGTGTTAACGGAACGGATGAAATAAGCACGATCTTTGAACTTGACAAAGTTCAATGCTTTACAGATGAGAGAGTTCTATCAACACCCTCTCACTATGCATACCTGAAAATATCAGAGGGTTGTGACAGAAGCTGTTCTTTCTGTGTTATTCCTGAAATAAGAGGCAGTCATACTTCACGGCCGGTTGAAAGACTGGTTAAGGAGGCTGAAATCCTTGCCGGTAAAGGGGTGAAAGAACTGATCCTTGTTGCACAAGACCTTACATGGTACGGTAACGATCTATACGGAAAAAACATGCTCGTAAGCCTGCTGAGAAATCTCAAGGAAGTCACAGGCATAGAGTGGATCCGGCTTCATTATGCATTTCCTGCCGGTTTTCCCGAAGAATTATTGGACCTCATGGATGACAGCAATATTATTTGCCGGTATCTGGATATTCCGCTCCAGCATATTTCTGATAATATGCTGAAAATGATGCGAAGGGGTATAAACAGGGATAGAACAATTGAACTGGTAAACAGGATCAGGGAACGAGTTCCCGGAATTGCCATAAGAACCACTTTGCTTACGGGCCATCCCGGTGAAACTGAAAATGATTTTAATCAACTGAAAAATTTTGTCATAACATCAAAATTTGAAAGGCTGGGAGTTTTTAAATATTCACATGAGGAAAACACGTTCGCTTATAAATATTTTAAAGATGAAATTCCGGAGAAGGAAAAAAATCGCAGGGTTTCTGAAATAATGGAGATTCAGCAGGATATATCATCAAAGCTGAATTCAGGTAAGATAGGAAAATCATTTCGGGTATTGATCGACAGGGAAGATGGTGAATTTTATTATGGAAGAACCGAATATGATTCTCCCGAAGTGGACACCGAGGTTATTATAAAAAAAACCGGGACCTTGAGTCCCGGAAAATTTGGTATGGTAAAGATCTCAGGAGCCGATGAATTCGATCTTTTTGGTGAGGTGGTAACTTAAAAACAGGCGAGACCGGAATTTGTAATTATTTTTTTTGTTTCTCCGTGGTCTCACCGGCCTTGTGTTCCACCGATATTTTAATGCTTTCAGTCTTTTTGCTGTAACCGACAATTAAAACATCGCCCTCCTTGAGCTCCGATTTAATTATAACCTCAGCAAGGGGATCTTCCAGATACTTTTGAATGGCTCTTTTAAGGGGTCTTGCACCAAATTGTATATCATAGCCCTTTTCAGCAACAAAATCCTTTGCTACGGGAGATATTTTAACTTTGTACCCAAGACTTTCCATTCTTTCATAAAGGCCCTTGAGCTCGATATCAATTATTTTATGGATATGCTCTTTCAGAAGGTGATTGAAAGTAATTACATCGTCAACACGGTTAAGAAATTCGGGTGCAAATGCTTTTTTTAGAGCCTTGTGAATTATACTTTTCATGTGCTCATTTGAAGAAGCTTCCCTTGCACTGGTAGAAAAACCGATACCCTGACCGAAATCTTTTATCTGCCTTGTGCCGATGTTGGAGGTCATGATAATTATCGTGTTTTTGAAATCCACTTTTCTTCCAAGGCTGTCAGTTAATTGTCCATCATCAAGAACCTGAAGAAGTATATTAAATACATCGGGGTGGGCTTTTTCAATTTCATCAAAAAGCACAACTGAATAAGGATGTCTTCTCACTTTTTCCGTAAGCTGTCCGCCCTCTTCATATCCAATGTACCCGGGGGGAGCTCCTACAAGACGGGAAACGGAAAATTTTTCCATATACTCGCTCATATCAATGCGGACAAGGTTATTCGCGCTTTCAAAAAGATATTCAGCAAGTACTTTGGCAAGCTGAGTCTTGCCCACACCGGTCGGCCCCAGAAAGAAAAAGGAGCCGATGGGCTTATTGGGATCCTTCAGGCCTGCACGGTTTCGCTGAATGGATTTTACAATATTATTTATTGCTTCATCCTGGCCAATAACTCTACCTTTCAGCTCACTGCCCATTTTCAACAACCTTACTCCCTCGGCCTGTGCGACTCTCTGAACGGGTACACCTGTCATCATGGCAACAACTTCAGCCACCTTGTCATCGTCAACGAGCTGGCGGTTTTTTGATAATTCCTTTTCCCACCTTTGCTTTTCATTTTCAAGCAGGTCGAGTAATTCCTTTTCTTTATCACGCTGACGGGCAGCAAGTTCAAAATTCTGATTTTTAACAGCCTTTACCTTGTCCTGTCTGGTAACATCTATTTGATTCTCAAGCTCAAGAATGCGTTCAGGAACAACTATATTTGATATGTGAACCCTTGAACCTGATTCGTCAAGGGCATCAATGGCTTTGTCCGGCAGATGCCTGTCCGATATATAACGACCTGTAAGGTTCACGCATGCCAGAATGGCTTCAGGAGTGTAATAGACATTGTGATGATCCTCATACCTCTCTTTTATGTTATTCAGAATCTCAATGGTTTCATCCGGACTTGTGGGTTCAACCATGATTTTCTGGAACCTGCGTTCAAGAGCACCGTCCTTTTCAATATGCTGTCTGTATTCATCAAGAGTTGTTGCACCTATACACTGTATCTCACCACGCGCAAGTGCAGGCTTCAGCATATTTGCAGCATCAAGGGAGCCAGTGGCGCCTCCTGCACCAACAATGGTATGTATCTCATCAATAAACAGTATTATCTGGTTTGTCTTGGCCAGTTCATTTAAAATTGCCTTTATCCTTTCCTCAAATTGTCCACGGTATTTGGTCCCTGCTACTATTGATGCCAGGTCCAGGGTGACGACCCGCTTTCCGAAGAGAACCCTTGAAACCTTTTTTTGCACGATCCTCAATGCAAGGCCTTCAACGATGGCTGATTTTCCGACGCCGGGATCACCTATCAGAATGGGGTTGTTCTTTTTCCGGCGGCTTAGGATCTGGGCAAGACGCTCAATTTCATTTACCCTTCCAACGATTGGATCCAGCCGGTTTTCTTCGGCAGCTTTCGTAAGGTCAATACCAAAATTGTCGAGTACAGGCGTTTCAGATCCTGACTTGGCTCCAGGACTCTGGGATTGCTTACCTGATCCGAAGGGACCCTTCGCATCATCATCATCATCGTTTGGAAATTCAGCCTTTGCTTCACGCTGTTTTTGGTCAAACTCATCCTTGAAAACAAAATAGTCTATATTCTCAGATTCCAGCAATTGAGTTATAAGATTGGTCTCATCCTTTAAAATGGCAAGAATAAGGTGACCGGTATCTATAGTATCGCTCCGCAAGGACCTTGCTTCAAGGTATACCAGTTTAAGCACACGCTCTGCAGTTTTTAGCAATGGAATGTTTTCCGACTCAGCGCGGGATAATTCAGTATTGGTTTTAAGATGATTTTCAATTTTCTTTCTTATAGCTGCAAGATCAAGCCCCATAGAAACAAGAATATCTATAGCTATTCCCTCTCCATCCCGCAGGATGCCAAGAAATATATGTTCCGAACTTATATTTCTGTTGCCCAAACGTATAGCCTCCTCTCTGCTATAAGATAAAACATCTTTGACCCTCTGTGAAAATTTTGCATCCATAATTTAATAATATTGAGAAATTCAATAAGCTTTCATAATTCCAACATCACAAAGTTAATAATAAATTATAAAGAATAAGATGTTGATAATTATGAGTTTTTTCAGAACAATTTTAAACATTTTATGGCTAAATTAGCCCTCTAATTATTAATACTTACCCAACTGTAATTAAGTACGATTAATTAAGTAAAACATAATATAGCAACTATTGTTTACCATAATTTATTTCAAATAAAGCATCAAATTTAAATTATTATTATGTCTGAGGTAGATCGGTTATTAAAAGTGAATATTGAAGAGGAGATGAAATCGGCCTACATTGATTATTCAATGTCGGTAATTGTTTCCAGAGCTCTTCCTGACGTCAGGGATGGATTAAAACCGGTGCACAGGAGAGTACTGTATGGAATGTCAGAATTAGGCATACTATCAAACAGAGGGCATAAAAAATCCGCAAGAATAGTGGGAGAGGTGCTTGGGAAATACCATCCGCACGGAGATTCATCAGTATATGAGGCCATGGTCAGAATGGCCCAGCCCTGGTCATTACGGTATCCTCTGGTAGACGGCCAGGGAAACTTTGGTTCGGTTGACGGCGACAGTCCGGCGGCTATGAGATATACAGAAGCAAGGCTCAGGAAAATTGCCGAGGAAACTCTGGCAGATATGGACAAAAATACCGTTGATTTCCAGCTTAATTTTGATGATACCCTGGAAGAACCAACTGTGCTGCCAACTAAAATACCAACTTTACTGATAAACGGGACTTCGGGAATTGCAGTGGGAATGGCAACCAACATGCCGCCTCATAATTTATCAGAAGCTGTGGATGCCATAATTGCATATATTCATAATGGTGATATTGAAATTGCAGATTTAATGCAACATATTAAGGGACCTGATTTCCCGACAGGAGGGATAATATACGGTATGCAGGGAATCAAGGATGCATACGAAACAGGCAAAGGGAGAATTGTTGTAAGAGCCAAAACTGAAATTGAAACCACTCCGACCGGCCGGGCAAAAATAATTGTGACTGAAATACCATACCTGGTAAATAAAGCCGAACTTATTCGTAAGACGGCAGAACTAATCAATGATAAAAAACTGGAAGGAATCTCTTATATAAATGACGAATCAGACCGCAACGGAATGAGGATTGTTATAATCCTTAAAAAAGAGGCAGTTGCAAACGTTGTATTAAACAATTTATACAAGTATACACAACTTCAGACCAGCTTCAACGTAAATAATATTGCCCTGGTAAACGGAAGGCCAAGGATGCTTAATCTTAAGCAGGTGATCTCCTATTTTGTAAAGCACCGTCATGAGGTAGTAGTGCGCCGTACCCGCTATGATCTGGAGCAATCAGAAAAGAAAGCACATATACTTGAAGGTTTGTTAATTGCTCTGGACCATCTGGATGAAGTAATTAAACTCATCCGGGCATCAAAAACTCCTGATGAAGCAAGGGAGGCACTGGTGGCTAACTTTGAGCTTACGGAAGTACAGGCAAAAGCCATCCTCGACATGAGACTTCAAAGGCTAACCGGCCTTGAAAGGGATAAGATAAAGGAGGAATACCGGGAATTAATGGAACTTATTGATTACCTGCGTAAAGTGCTTGAATCTGAAGAACTTAGGATGCAAATAATTAAGGATGAACTGCTTGAAGTAAAAGAGCGGTTTGGTGATAACCGCAGAACCGATATTGTTCCCGATGAGGGAGAATTCAATCCGGAAGATTTTTATGCCGATGATGAGGTTGTTATTACAATATCACATCTCGGATATATCAAACGAACAGCGCTGACTGATTACAGAACTCAGAAACGTGGTGGTATGGGAGCAAGGGGAAGCAGTACCAGGGAAGAAGATTTCCTTGAGCATCTGTTTGTTGCGACCATGCATAATACTATGCTGTTTTTTACAGAAAAAGGGAAATGTTACTGGATGAAAGTATACGAGATACCTGAAGGAGCCAAAACCTCCAAGGGTCGCGCAATTCAGAACATCATCAATATTGAACCTGATGATAAAATTAAAACTTTCATTAATGTGAAAAATCTTACTGATCCTGAATTCATTAAGAATCATTATATTCTGCTTTGCACTGCCCGTGGAGTGATCAAGAAAACATCGGTTGAAGCCTATTCCAGACCAAGGGCAAACGGGATAAATGCGATAAATGTAAGGGAAAGTGACTACCTGATTGAGGCTAAGTTAACCGGAGGAAAGGCAGAAGTTGTAATAGCTGTCAGGTCAGGCAGGGCGATCCGTTTCCCTGAATCATACGTCAGGCCTATGGGAAGAACCGCTAGCGGTGTAAGGGGGATTACCCTTGCCAATGAAGAAGACAGGGTTGTTGGGATGATTTGCGTCGAAGAGGAGGAAGAGGATGTTCTTGTTGTCTCAGAGAACGGATATGGTAAGCGCTCATTAATAGGCGATTACAGAATAACAAACAGGGGAGGGAAAGGTGTCAAAACCATCAATATAACAGAAAAGACCGGGCAACTTGTTAATATTAAGGGAGTTATTGACACTGATGATCTTATGGTAATTACCAAATCAGGAACAACTATAAGGCTTGAGGTGAGTAAGATCAGAACAACAGGTCGGACAACCCAGGGAGTCAGACTGATAAATTTAAGGGAAGGAGAATCTGTTGCTTCTGTGGCAATAGTTGAAGAAAACGGATCTGAAAATGATATCCTGTCTGAACCCGATAGTTTTGATAATGCGAATGATACACCTAACTAATGTTTTTGGCAAGAAATTTGAGATTATTTAAAATAAGGAGTACATTTGAGCCTTTATTAATTTGTAATGTTTATAGAATCATCGAAAATTTTTTAAATTTTAAAACTTTATATCATGAAACGATTTTTCATCATTTTATTTACAGTTTTTGGATTTTCCGTTTTATCGGAAGCACAGGAACTGACACCGGAATCTGTTGAAAGACGGCTTAGCAGAAGTGACAGCAGGATAGAGCATGACAGAAGGAGCCAAAACCCGAGGACATGGGTTGACAGAGGCATAATATTTCAGGATGTATATGACGTTAACATTCAGTTCCTTTACTTTGGTATGGCTTACGACGAGATAAGGCTTTTTATGGGTGATCCAAAGGAGAAGCGGACCATTGAGACGGAAACGGGAGTCAGGGATGTTATGGTCTATGAGAATATTGATGTCTATTTTGAAGACGGACATCTGGTTGGATGGAACGAAAAGAAAGTTATCCATGAATCTCCGCTTGAAGAGGCTTATGAAGCTTTGCAGACGGCCATTGATCTTGATGAAAGAGGAAGACAGGAGAGGAGACTGCAGGAAGCATTTCTTCGTCTTAACGGACAGTTTATAAGCCAGGCAGTACGCCAATATGAAGAAGCTGAATATAAGAAAGCATTCGAATCTTTTAAATATTCAGTTAAAGTTGCCGATTCTCCTTTTTATCAGGAGCCGATTGATACGAGCCTTATTTTCAATACCGGATTTGTAGCAGCCCTCGCAGGTGAATACGAAGAGGCCCTTAAATATCTTAAAAGGGTTAGGGACATGGATTACGGAGACGGAACCCTTTATGTACTTATTAAAGACACCTATGTGGAACTTGGAGATTCAACAAGCGCAGAAAGGATTCTTCAGGAAGGTTTTCAAAGATTCCCACAGGATAATGCTGTGCTCGTAGAACTTGTTAACTTTTACATCAACGCTGACAATGCCGAAGCCGCGTTGAATTATCTGGATCTTGCAAAGCAGCAGGAACCTGATAATCCATCTTTTCATTTTGCAGAAGGTGCATTATATGAAAGAATAGGTGAGCCCGAAAAAGCCAAAGAATCATATAGAAGGTCAATAGAGCTTGATCCTGACTTTTTTGATGTTAACTATAACATGGGTGTTGTCTACTACAACGAAGCTGTGAGAATGCTTGAAGTGGCAAATGAGATCATGGATAATGTTGAATATGAGAAAGCCCGTGATGCTGCCTTTGAAGTTCTCAAAAAATCAATCCCGTACCTGGAGCAGGCACATGTAATCAACCCTGGTCATACTGATACAATGGAAACATTACGTATTCTTTACTACAGGCTTGGTATGGAGGATAAACTTGAAGATATGAACAGGAAACTCGGAAGAGAATAACAGGACAGTGAATTCCTAAATATTCCGGGTTACCGGAGACTTTTAAACAAAAAATGCCGGATTTATGCCGGCATTTTTTGTTAATTGTTGAAGGAGCAACAATTTAATTATAGTTTCAAGTGCAGTTGGTATGGATTTTTACAACCGGAAAGATAGGGGATAACCTGTAATTTCACTTCATTCACTATTTAATGGAATGTATTGTATTCAATTTAACATAATATTAATTATA
>SLOS01000428.1 GCA_007132365.1 Bacteroidales bacterium
TAAGGGAGGGCAAGGAAAACCTGATCTGGCCGGGAGAGATAAGGTGGTTTGCCCAGTCATCAGGAACTACAAGTGATAAAAGCAAGTTTATTCCAGTTAGCACGGAGGCTCTTGAAGAGTGCCATTTCAGGGGAGCCAAGGATATTCTGGCCATCTATACAAACAATAATCCCGAGACCCTCATTTTTTCGGGTAAGGGTCTGACAATCGGGGGCAGCCACCAGGTCAATAATTTCAACAACCAGTCCTTTTATGGTGATCTTTCGGCAATCCTGCTTGAAAACACTCCTTTTTGGGTCAGCTTTATCCGTACACCCAATACAAAAATCGCCCTGATGGAGAAATGGGAAGATAAACTTGAGATGGCCTATGAGGCGACCCTCTATGAAAATGTGACCAATATAGCCGGGGTACCCTCGTGGAACCTGGTTTTCATAAAGTACATACTGGAGAAGACCGGTAAATCCAACCTGCTTGAAATATGGCCAAATCTTGAACTCTTTATACACGGGGGTATCAGTTTTCTGCCGTACCGCGAGCAGTTTGAAAAGCTTATCCCTTCCGCTTCAATGAATTATCTTGAAACCTACAATGCATCGGAAGGTTTTTTTGCCATACAGGATGATCCTGTCAGGGATGATATGCTGCTTATGCTTGATTACGGTATCTATTATGAGTTTATTCCTATGGAAAGCCTTGATCAGGATCAGCCCGAAACACTCTCCATCGGCCAGGTTGAAACCGGGAAAAACTATGCCATGGTTATCTCTACAAACGGGGGATTGTGGAGATATATACTTGGAGACACGATTATTTTTACCTCCCTGTATCCGCACAAAATTAAAGTGTCGGGTCGTACCAAGCATTACATCAATGCGTTCGGGGAGGAACTGATAATAGACAATGCCGAAAATGCCCTTAATACTGCATGCAGAAAAACATGTGCCCAGGTAAGTGAATATACTGCGGGACCGGTATTTATGAGTGATACCTCCAAAGGCACCCATGAATGGCTGATCGAGTTTGAGAAAGAGCCTGAAAATATGGAGTATTTTAAAACTATGCTGGATAATGCATTGCAATCACTTAACTCAGATTATGAGGCGAAAAGGTACAAAAATATTACACTTGACCCCCCGATTGTGCACAGTGTAAAAAAAGGGCTTTTTTACCAGTGGCTGAAAGAGAAGGGAAAACTTGGGGGCCAGAATAAGGTTCCCAGGCTTGCCAATAACCGGCAGTACCTGGATGAGCTCCTGGAAATACATAAAAGAATGTAAATTATTTTCCTGTTATGCTGCTCAGGCTCATATTGCCCCTGCTGATCTTCATCCTGCCAACCGGCGGGTTTGAAGTAATGCACACCGGCGTAGCGCCCTCAGACCGGTTTTACACTGATCATCTTGAGAACATCTACTTTATCGACGGTCATAAAATAATCAAAGTTGAAGCAAAGCCCCATAAGATAATGGAGTACGGATCTTTTACCTCAGGCCCCATTACTGCCGCAGATGTTTCAAACCCTTTCCAGTTAATGGTTTTTTACAGGGATTTTAACAGGGTGATTTTTCTTGACAATAAGCTCTCCCGGTTACGGTCCCCAATCAATTTATCAGATCTGGGCATAGAGCAGGCTGTTCTTGCCTGTTCTTCAGCAAGGGGAGGCCTTTGGATTTTCAGCGACCGCGACAACCGGCTTGTCTATTTTGATGACCAGCTGCGCCTTACCCATCAGAGTATGATCCTGGGTTCAATTGCCGGGTCATTAGGGAAGCCGGTTTATATGACTGAAGCACAAAACCAGCTTTATCTTTATGTTCCCCGGAAGGGAATTCTCGTATTTGACCGTTTTGCTTCTTATCTGACTACCATTCCGTATTCCGGACCTGAAAGGTTCCAGGTTATGGCCGGGAGAATCATATTTTTCAGTGATGGCGAGTTGATCAGCCTCGATATTGAGAGCAGGAAGATCACAAGCCTTGAGTTACCGGAAAAGGTAAAAATTGATGATGCCAGGTTGCAGCCCAAACGTCTTTTCCTGCTTTCGGGAAATAAGTTTGTTGTTTACGGAATACGTTGAATTTCGCCAAAAAAGTATTAATTTAGTTGTCACATAATTTCAAATAAGCTCAGCCGGTACTCATACCGGTTCAAATAAAGTTGTCCATATGCATATTGCTGTTGCCGGAAATATAGGTTCCGGAAAAACTACCCTTACCGGGTTGCTTTCCAAACATTACAAATGGGAAGCTAATTATGAGAATGTTGATGATAATCCGTACCTTAATGATTTTTATGAAGATATGCAGCGTTGGTCATTCAACCTGCAGATATATTTTCTGAACAGCAGGTTTAACGATATCCTGGATATCCGCAAACAGGGTAAAACTGTTATTCAGGACCGCACTATATATGAGGATGCCTATATTTTTGCTCCCAACCTTCATTCGATGGGACTTATGTCAACCAGGGATTTTGAAAATTATTTTACCCTTTTCAACCTAATGAGTTCTCTGGTGCAGCCCCCGGATCTTCTGATTTATCTGAGGGCTTCGGTGCCTACCCTTGTACATCAGATTCAGAAACGCGGGCGTAAATATGAGAATTCAATAAGGCTTGATTATCTGAAACGCCTCAATGAGAGGTATGAAGCGTGGATTGCCGCTTATAACCTTGGGAAAATGCTGGTTGTTGATGTTGATATTGTTAAGTTTCCTGAAAGAAGTGAAGATCTTAGCAAGGTGATTGACAGGATTGATGCTGACCTTTTCGGACTGTTCTGATCAGGTGATGTCCATGTCAGCGAACCTCACCAGCTCGGCGAACTGCTGAATCCGGTTATAGATTTCAGGTTTGGTGAGGCTCACCAGGTTTGCAGTACCAAATTTTTCAACGCAGAACGAAGCCATTGCTGATCCTGTAATAATTGCAGTTTTCATATTTTCAAAACTGACATCTCCTGTTTTCGCAATGTAACCGATAAAACCGCCGGCAAATGCATCACCTGCACCGGTGGGATCAAAGACTTCTTCGAGTGGAAGGGCCGCGGCAAAAAACATCTTTTCGGCTGAAAACAGCAACGCCCCGTTCTCTCCTTTTTTAATTATCAGGTATTCCGGCCCCATGGTCAGAATCTTCCTGGCAGCCCGGGCAAGGGAGTATTCACCTGAAAGTTCTCTTGCTTCAGAATCATTTATGGTTAGAACATCAACCATGCTGATCACCCTTTTCAGATCGGCAGGTGTATTATCAATCCAGAAGTTCATTGTATCCAGAACGATAAGTTTTGGCCGGGTGGTAAGCTGTTCGATTACCGCTATCTGTATATCAGGTGAAAGGTTCCCCAGCATAAGGAACTCTGCCCCCTGGTATGAGTCGGGAATAACCGGTTTAAAGCCATCAATAACATTGAGCTCTGTTACCAGTGTTTCCCTGGAATTCATATCTGCATTATAGCGGCCCGACCAGAAAAAGGATTTTTCCTTCTCTTTTATCTCCAGTCCATCCGTATTAACTCCATGGTCATTCAGAAGAGAGATATACTCACGGGGGAAATCTCCCCCTACTGCTGAGACCACTCCGGCTCCTGCAGTAAAATATGAGGCAGCAAGACTGATATAGGTTGCTGCACCTCCTATGATCTTATCTGTTTTCCCAAAAGGAGTCTCTATGGCGTCAAATGCGACGGTTCCTACTATAATTAAATTCATCCGAATATTATTTTGTGATACTTTAGTATCATGGGGATTCATTCGTGTAATACTTTTTAAAAAACCCCAAAGTAGTCCGGGTTTTACTCCTGATTGTGTTTTCGACCGGGGGTTAAAATATTTTACAAATATATTGGTTAATTAAACAAAAGCTGTTATTTTCGCATTCGCAAATCGAGTTCTCTTCATCATAACACTCCTCCTTAGCTCAGTTGGTTAGAGCATCTGACTGTTAATCAGAGGGTCCTAGGTTCAAGTCCTAGAGGGGGAGCATCAATATCAAAGGGTTGCAGCGATTATAAGTTGCAGCCTTTTTTGTTTAGCATACTTTTTGGCATACTCTCCGATAGTTGTTGTTGCCCAATACGGATATTAAGGTACTGAAATAAATCGACACAAAAAAACTTCCTGGTATTGCAGCCATATAGAATTTTTCATAACTTGTATATAAACTTCACCGTTATGACAAAGCTGGAAGATGCAAGGGAAATCGCCAGCAACAAATTTCAGGGGGGCTGGCAAAGGCTCCGTTAATGTCATTAATGCTACAGAGTGTTGATGTAGTTGTGGCAACCCTCGAAGCACAGATGATGCGGTCTATCCAGCAGGTGCCGTTCTGGCCTTCAACAGTACCGTAGGTCATACTTCGGGCTCGGTAATGTCCTGGCAGGGCTTTGACCGAAAGGCATATGTGGTTTTTTACTTAAAATATGAAAATTCTATAAATATTAATAAGGTTGCGACTTCTTGCCTGGAAGATCTGAGAGGGTGTTACTTTAATCCAGAATCCCGGATCAGGTTATGGCAAAAAATACTTTTTATGCAAATTTTTTAAAGCTTTTGAATTTAAGGAGGATACAAAGGGTCTCATGCAATAAGTTCTCTGCACACCAGTTCCCTGTGTTTTTACATTCCGTGGCTTAATAGGAAAACACTGGTATACAGCCGATTTTAATTCAATTCAGGTGGATATTATGGTCATAAAATTCGGAGTTATAATTTGCTCCGACAAAAAAATGGAACCTCAAGAATAGAGTTGCCAAATTATTTGGATTTCATCCCGAAAAGTTAAGTTTTGGAATTATTCAGGCTAAAATTTATGGGCTTATTTTTATGAATAAAGATAATGTCATCTTCCAATTTTTCTCCTGTCTTCGATACCGGAACCAATTGTTCCCCGTCCAGGATGTATCCGTGAAATCCAACCCTGAATAGAAAATCAAGTAAGCAAAGCCTGTTTTCATCTTTAATTTCAATAAGCATTACAGGTTTATGCCTGATAATGATTTTTTTCATTTCCGGAATTATTACGGACTCATAACCTTCAACATCGCATTTCAGAAAATCCAGTCTTTCCAGGTTATTAAATATTTCACTTCCTTTTTTCATTAGTGCCTTATGTATTTCTGAAGCCCCTGAATTTGCTTTAAGCACAAAATGAGATCCGGTTAAAATTACACCGTTTTTATCACGGGTACTGCCCATGCTTATATTTTTATTTTCGTTGCCCAGTGCATACGGGAGAACACCTATATTTCTTCTTTTTCTGATATTTTTTTTCAGCACATCCCTCACAGGAGTTACCGGCTCAACAGCGTATACATATCCCCTCTCACCCACCCATTTGGAAAAGGAAAATGAATAGTAACCAAGGTTTGCTCCTATATCTATAACTATATCATCTTTATTAATTTAAGTTTCCTACTTTATAAAATATATTGATAATTATTGGATATCTATCAGGATCAGTTTCTCTTATTTTTAGCAACCTGGTAAATTCTTGTTTCATCGCCCTTTGCGGGATTATCTTAAAACTGCAAAGTCGGTTTAATTAAACCAGGCAGAACCCAGGGTTTAATTGTTTTTGATGGATCCCAGGTTACTACACCCATGTGATACAGGTTCTGACCGGCAACCCTGGAAGCATAGTATGCGGTTAATACCTGGCCATAAGGAAGCTCTACGCTGCTTGGATACCCCATGTCGCCTTCACAATAGGTCACACGGAACGGTTCGCTCCAGGTCTTTCCTTCATCGTCGCTTAAGTATACATAGGTAGCTCCCGGATTATCTCCGTATAATCCAACACGCAGATGGCCGTCATTTCCCTGGAGAATGTCACCGAATGGAATCAGGTAACCGTCAGGAGACCATCTTCCACGTGTACCTTCAGGTCACTTGTCCGGAAACGCGTCGGCATCTATATCCCATGTCCGCCCGCCATCAGTTGATCGGCTGACCAGGGGAGGTAGAATCGTGCCACGACCTTTCTCAGCTGCCGGATCGGACCATCCTGAGGAGATCACTATCAAGTCGCCGTTCCCCGCCAGTCCTGCAGCAACGTTTCCCCTGGCAAATTTTGGATTTTCGCGTGGTGCTGGTGTGCCTCGTTTTTCCCATGTTTGACCTCCATCTTCGCTTGCCCAGCAATCAACGTCTGAAGGTTGATTAAGGTGGCTTGGCTGATTGTGGATGGTAGCCACGATAGCTCCATCAGGTAATTCTGTCAGATTGGGCCATGCGCATACATTGTACACCGCTATTTCTGCCCTGGGATATTCTCCTTTGGCAGTTCGGACATATCTTCTGCCTGTTTCACCCGGGTTGACTATAGATATTGATAACAGGCTAAAAACTAAAATGCTGGATAACCTCATTATCTTGATAACGCGATTGGATGAATTCATTTTATGTCACACTATATATTATGTTGCAGAGAAATTTGGGAGTGTGTTTTTTTTTGAATAATTTGTCCCCGCAGCTGTCAGTCAGTTGTTATGTAAGTAGCTATGCTGTAATCGTCACCAATAAATGGACAAATGAAAAGAAGGAAATTTTTCAAACTGGCATCTGCCGGAGCAGCCAGTATTACACTGGGAACTGCCTGCAGACGTGCCGGCGACAATACCGGAGGACCCGCATCGGGCACCGGGGTAAATAATATTATCCCCGACTACCGGGCAACAATAAAGACTTCATTTTCCAAATCGGATACCAGGTCTCCCAATGACAAGGTAATCCTTGCATTGATCGGAGCCGGGGGCTTTGGAACCTACCTCATACTCGAGGCGGTCAAGGCCGGTGGAAATATCCTTATAAAATATGTTTGTGATGTGGATGATACAAGGGGAGGACGTGCTATTTACGAACTTGAGAAAATCCAGGGCTTCAAACCCATTTCGGTAAGGGATATGCGCAGGGTTTTCGATGACAGTGAAGTAGATGGTGTATTCATTGCAACACCTGAGCACTGGCATGCACTGGCTACAATATGGGCATGCCAGGCGGGCAAAGATGTATATGTTGAAAAAACGGTTTCCCATAATATTTTCGAGGGTCAGCAGATGATCAAGGCTGCCATGAAATATGAGCGCATCGTGCAATGCGGCACTCAAAACAGGAGTTCCGAATATGCCCTGACAGCAAGGGAGTATATAAAAAACGGCGGGTTGGGGAAGATTGGGGCTGTGCATGTAAGGCATCTGGTTACCGGCCCGATTCCCTTCCAGGAAAGGGAAGATACTCCTGCCCCGGATACAATTGACTGGGACATGTGGCTTGGGCCTGCTCCGCAAGTGCCTTACAGCGTTACACGAAATAAATCCTGGGGGTTTTACTGGGATTATGGCGGGGGTGTAACCTCTGGAGATGCTATTCACCAGGTGGATCTGGCACGTTTGGTGCTGGATGATCCCGGGTTTCCCAAATCGGTTTATTGCTGCGGGGGCCGTTATTTTTTTGATGATAACCGTGATGCGCCCGACTATCAAATGGTCACATTTGATTATGATAAGTTTGCCCTCACCCTTGAAGCAGGTTCGTGCACACCCTATATGCAGAAAACTCCGCCCGAGATCCGCTTAGGGGATACTTTTCCCAAATGGATGCAAAATTCAACCCGGGTGTTAATACTTGGAACAGAAAAGATGATGTATTTGGGACGAATGGGAGGCGGCTGGCAGGTATTCGACATGGATGAGCAGCTGGTTGCAGAGGAAAGCGGTTATTTTCCCCTGCAGGCACATATCCTTGATTTTATTGACTGCATCAGAACAAGAAAGCAACCCAGGGGAAATATAGTTCAGGGACACAACAGTTCAGTTTTGATACACCTGGCAAATATTGCTTACCGGTCAGGAAACAAGCAGTTATTGTTTTCGCCTGATTATGAGACAATAACGAATGATCAGCAAGCTGTTGCACTTGCCCGTGGAAGTTACAGGCCGGGATATGAAGTCGCCGCGAGCGTATGACAGGATTCATTCTGAATAAAGATATAAAAATCTGATAACCAATTTATTTTGATTAAGATAAATGTAACCAGAAGGAATATTCTGATCGCCATTACCGCTTTTTTTTTAATTGCTGCTTCTGCAATATTCTATGCATATGCCCGGACCTGGAATAAAACCGAAATTGAATTCGGCCTTGTTATAGATGAGCAAATTGTTTACCGGTCGACTTACGGGGAGTCGCCAACCTTTGCAATATGGATTGAAGATCCGGAATCTGCCAGGATTCAAACCATATTTGTGACAAATCGTGCCGCCCTGGGGGACTGGGAAGGTAAGGCCGATGTGCCTGCAGCCCTGCCGAGGTGGTTTGAAATAGACAGGGCTGAACAACAAAGAAAGAAACGGTTAAAAACTGAAATACCCGAACGGCTCGCAATAACAGGGGCAACCCCACAGCCGGGGTATTTCAGTACCAGGGTAAGGGTAGAGCCGGGAAGTGAATGGATATGCTGGATCGAAGTCAATCTGGCAGGAGATTATAACGAATCTTTCCCCGAATATGATCCGGTGGCGATGACCCATGACGAATATGGAACAGGGCAGCCGGCATTGCTTTACAGGGCAGAGATCGTTGCTGAGGAAGGGAATATGAAGCTACCCGAAATTGCAGGTATGCTGGTAAACGAATCCGGAGAAGGCTTTGAGCTTAGACCCATGAAGGGAATAACCACGGCAGAGAATATATTTAGTGAAATTTATATCAGAGTGGTAAGACCCAAACCAAAAATAATCGGGAATTGAACTGTAATACCATAGAATACACAGTAATTTAAAATTAATAAATATGGCTAAAATAAGTCGTCGCCAGTTTGTTCGTAGTTCGATGCACACGGCCGTGAGAATCGGTGCAGGAGCAGCACTGCTGCCAACCCTTGGTGGCAGTGCTCTGGGCGGACAGGCGAATAAACCGGCCAGGCCCCGCCTGAGGGTGGCCCAAATCGGCACAACACATGCTCACGCCGAAGGAAAGATGATGGCATTGAGCGCTTTACCGGATTTGTACGAGGTGGCTGCAGTGGCCGAAACCAATTTTGCCCGGCGCCGGCAGTTATCCGGAAGTAAGACCTTCGGCGACCTCAAATGGTTGGAGGTAGAGGATCTGCTGGAATTGCCCGGACTGGATGTTGTACTGATTGAGACCGGTATCGATGAAGCGCCTGAAATGGCTCGTCGTGCTTTGGCTGCAGGCGTTCACATTCATCTGGACAAACCTGGGGCACGTGATCACGCTGAGTTTGCCGCCATACGGAATCTGGCTGAGGAGCGAGGGTTAATCGTGCAAATGGGATACATGCTGCGTCATCTGCCGATAATGGAGTTTATGTTTAAAATCGTACGTGAGGGTTGGCTCGGTGCGGTCCTCGAAATTGAAAGCTCCATGAGCAGAACCGGACAGGACTCATGGTTTCAGCAATTAGCGAAGCTCCCGGGGGGCGGCATGTTTGATCTGGGCTGCCACATGATCGACCTCATTATTACCGTGCTTGGCAACCCGAAGACTATTCGCGCCGTTTCCACTCCGTCTGAAAGAGGTATAAAAGCAGGAGCTGAAGATAATCAGGTGGCGATTTTTGAGTATCCGGCAGCCAACGCCACGGTGCGGGTTAACTGTAACGATCCGTTTGGAGTTCCGCGCCGGCGCTTCATTGTTGTAGGAACCGAAGGCACGATCGAGGTTGCGCAACTGGAATCGGGGTCTGCCCGATTGATGCTGGAGTACGATAGGCCAGGCTACGCCGCCGGCAGTCACGATCTGGAAATGCCGTATCAGTACGGTCGCTACGGAGGCGAATTTATCGCCCTGGCCTCAGCCATTAAAGGTGGTCAGGCCCTGCCCTGGGATGCTGATCATGACATCGCCGTGCACGCCGCTACTCTCCGTGCGAGCGGAAGAACCGTAATACCCGTAGCAGGAGGCTGAATAACGGTCCGGCTGCAGCAGACAAAGGTGGTCGAAGCCAATAATCGCGTTCTGCTAATCCACGAAACCCCTGGTCCAACAGGCCCCGGATATCGTCAATCTCAGTCATATCTTGCTCACCGAATCTGAGTTCGGGCTACTGTATGGCTTATCACGCCCCCCCGATCTGCATTTCTGCAATGCGGAAACTTGGTGAGGCAAAGGAGCGGTTCATGTCGATATCGTTGCCCATCATGTCAATACCGTTAAGGATCTGGGCTGCGCTTCCCGCAATAGCCAGTCCCTCGACAGGAAAGGCAATCTTTCCATTCTCAATCCAGAATCCTGTGGCCCCGCCACTGAAGTTACCGTTAACAGGGTTGATCCCGTA
>SLOS01000080.1 GCA_007132365.1 Bacteroidales bacterium
GCGGATTCAGTCCCAGAAATAAAATAAAGGCTCAAAAGCTTTTAATCCTGGCATATTTATTTGATAACAGGGTTCAGGAGGCGGAAGCAATTATGATGGACTTTTTAAATGATAATCCCGAATATGAGATACAACCCGGTGACCCTACTGAATTCACTTCCCTGTTTTCATCGTACCAGACTTACCGGCACTTTTCCGTGGGCATGTTTATCGGGACCAACGTTACCAACGCTATTATGCTGGAACCTTTCGGGCCCTATAACCCGGATACCGAGAAGGGTAGTTTCTCAATGACTACACCGGAGTATCTTTTCGGAGCATCCGCAAACATTTTTCTTACAGATAACCTGGAACTGAATATTGAAAGCATTTTCTCAAGGAACAGTTTTGAATTTCAAAACCTGCAATATGGATTTGCAGAGATTTATAAAAAAGAAACGCTCCGGAGACTGGAGTTTCCTGTATCAGTAAGCTATGACCTGTCCCGCAATAAATGGAAGCCATATTTACGGCTTGGAGCTTCTTACGGGTTGATTTTAAGTGCTTCAACCAATTATAAAAGAAGCTTTCTGAACGCCGGTCCAGGAGAGTCAATTCCGGTTGTAAGTCCTGATACGAATATAAAAGACAGGAGAAGCACTGGTACATTTAACGCAATTTTAGGTGGCGGACTGAAATACAGAATACCCAGGGGCTATTTCTATTTTGACCTGCGGTATTCCCTTGGCTTATCGAAACTGGTTAATCCTGAAAACAGGTGGGATCAGGAGACGATTTTCCAGTATTATTATGCAGATGGAGACTTCCAGCTTGACTATTTGTCATTCTCAATAGGTTACCGTTATTCTTTCTATAAATCAATCAAACAATAATTCCCAGATGCACGGATCATATCAAACTAGAGTTTTTCTGACTGGATTGTTTTTCATTGCAGTACTTTTAATATCCAATTCATGCAGGCGGGAAACTATCAGTCCCTCCCAGGCAGATTCATTCATAAAGTTTTACAGCCTTTTTAACAAAGATGAAGGGTTTGTTGTCAAAACCCTTGCCGGCAGAGGGTATGTCGTGGCCGGAACTACATATACGGAGGCCTCCTCAAATATCATCCTTATAATGACCGATGAATACGGAAGAGAAACCGGCACACCAAAACTATTTGGCGGTGAGCATGATGACCGCGCAAACAGCATGGTAATCCTGTCTGACGGGGGATTTGCAATACTGGGAAGTACCACCCTGGAATCAGAAGAAGACGAATCGCTGATCACTGATATGTACCTTGTCAGGACAGACCGCCAGGGGAACGAATTATGGTCAAGAAATTATGGCGGCAACTCAAATGAAGCCGGATATGGCCTTGCTCAAACAAGCGACGGGGGTTTTATCCTGATAGGCTCAACAGAAAACCCCCTGACAGGAGTGAAAAATGTTTACCTTGTAAAAACAGACACAGCGGGAGAGGTTTTGTGGACAAGAACACATGGGGGACTGAATGATGACGTCGGGCTGAGCATCACTGAAAGGTTCACGGACGAAGGGATCCCGGAAGGATATACCTATACCGGTTACACCAGAAGTTATTTCCAGCCCGGGCAATCCAACTCCAATATTTTTGTAGTTGAAACCAATCCCTCAGGAATAGCAACGTTTTTTTATACATATGGAAGTACCGGTAATGACTTTGGAGAATCGCTTATTCCCCATCCTGAAGGAGGTTTAGTTTTGCTGGGAACAACATCAAATCCCTCATCCGGTGTCAAAAATGTTTTCCTGGCACGTATAGATGACAATATATCAAATCCGTTATGGACCAGATCACTCGGAAGCACTGACAATCATGTCGCCGCATGTATAAAAATAACAGGTGATGGTAACTACATCATTACGGGAACACTGGAAATTACATCAGATAACCATGTTATATTTCTTATGAAAACAGATCCCAACGGGAACATAATATTTAACAAGACTTTCGGAGGAAGCGGACAACAACGGGGTCAGGCAGTAGATTTAGCGGATGATGGTGGATATATAATCACAGGATCAAATAAGTCAGGGAACAACAGCATGATCACCCTTATCAAAACCAACCCTGACGGAGAACTATAATATATGACCTTAAGTTGCAGGATCCATCGGAACAATATAAATGGTTTTTATGAATCCTCAGAACTTAAAGCAGATATTATCTTATCCTTACTTATTAAAAGAATTATTTTTATTTTTCTTTGCGGCCAAACCACCCGGAAATGTAAATTATACTGTAATATTTGTGTTAGGGCCTGAAAACCTAAACCGGAGAATATGAGAGAAAAAAATTTTACCCTCTGCAGTGCAAATAAATTACCGGGAATCTTGCTCCTTATTGCTTTTGCATTATCATCCCTGATTAATATTTATGCCAACGAACCAACCATTGCCCGGTATGAGAGACTACTAACCGATGATGAGCCCACAGAAATAATAATTACACCCGATGCCGGGCAAAACAAAGAGTACGGGGAGGACGACCCTGCTGAATTCACCTTCTCACATACCCCACTGGAACCCGGTGATGAGATTAC
>SLOS01000372.1 GCA_007132365.1 Bacteroidales bacterium
CTGCATTATCAACACACCCATATTGTAAAATTCAGGGAGTTATTAACTTCAAATCAAATGGAAGATCCACTTCTGGCAGAATTTTTCTCTACTATTACAGGATTCGTTATTGTCATTATCGGTTTAACGATAGCTTTAAAAATAAATTCAGTAACTTTATGATATATATAAAATTTTATGCGTTATACTTCATGATAATGCAGGTTAAATTTTTCAGCCTCTGCATAAAATCCGGAAATCATGAACAAAAAACCTGCCTGGTTTTACCCGTTAACATTTTCAGGATTGATTTTTATTTTTACACCCGGTTGTGAAAAGGATGAAGACCCCATTGATGAACCTGTTGATGAGCCTGTTGAAACCCCTGCAGAATTCGAGGGAGGGGCAGGCACAAAAACAGACCCCTGGTTAATTGCTACACCGGAACAACTGGATGATGTCAGAAATTTCCTCAAAAGTCATTTCAAACAAATAGCAGATATAGATCTGAATAGCTTCAGTTCAGGCCGCGGATGGCAACCTGTTGGAGAACAGGAAAAGCCCTTCTCAGGCACTTTTAATGGAAATGGTTATGAAATCACTAACCTGTCAATAAACTCTCCTTTTGGTTATAACATCGGGCTATTTGGAAAAACTGATAACTCGGAGATCAAAAATGTAGTCCTGGTAATAAATAAAATCACAGGATTTACAAATGTTGGGGGGCTTGTTGGCGCTAGCTCATATGGAGACAGATTTATTAATTGTTATACCACGGGAAATGTTCTCGGAGATTACAATATAGGAGGGCTTGTTGGTAATAATTCAGGAAATATCAATGATTGTAATACCTCGGCAGATATCTATGGTTTCAATGCCGGCGGAATTGCAGGGCTTAACAACGAAGAAGGCAGAATCTACAATAGCTATGCGACAGGAGATATTTCTGGCTTAAGGGCAGGAGGTCTCGTTGGCATTAATGATGGAGGTTATATCTCAAATTGTCATGCGACAGGAGATGTTTCCGGTCCGGAATCCGGCGGGCTTGTAGCTACAAATTTACACGAGGGCAACGTAATTAATTGTTATGCCTCAGGAAATATTTCGGGTGATGGTTCCGGAGGGCTTGTTGGCGTAAATGAAGCGTATATAATTAATTGTTATGCCACAGGAAATATTTCGGGCAATGGTATAGGTGGTCTTGTCGGGATTAACAGGCATAGCATCACTAATGGTTATGCCACCGGAGATGCTTCAGGGAACAGGAATATCGGTGGATTAGCCGGGTTTAACACAGATGGGGGAACTATAAGTAATTGCTATTCTATTGGAACCGTATCAGGATACGAGCAAGCAGGCGGGCTTATCGGGTTTAATCTTAATGGTGGAGTGATCACAAACTCTTTTGCTGCCGGAGATGTATCCGCATATGCATATGCAGGAGGATTTGCCGGTGTAAATGAAGGAGATATAATTAATTGTTACGCAAAAGGAATAGTTTCAGGTGACAGGTATCTCGGAGGGCTTATTGGAGTGAGCTTCAGATGGAACCATGACGGAAACACTGTATACAGTTATTATGACAAAAACACTACGGGGCAAAATGATACAGGTAAGGGAATTCCAAAAACAACGTCTGAAATGATGCAGCAATCCACTTTTGAAACATGGAATTTCACTACTATCTGGAGCATAGATGAGGGTGCCGGTTATCCGTACCTTCGCTGGAAGGAATAATAGCCTCATAAGATTATGTAAACCCTTACCCCACGTAAAAAAAATTTTGTAAGTGGATTACAGTATTTTGGGTTTTTAAAGTCATAATTAATACGTTTAAAAAATAATTTCTTAAAAGGACTAAAATATGGATAATTCAGAGATTATTATTAAAACGCTCAGGGATAATGGGGCTCTTAAATCAGGCGAGATTGCTGAAAAAACCGGTATCACAAAATCCGAAGTTGATAAAGTTATAAAAAAGCTTATAAGCGGGGGAAAGGTGTTTTCACCAAAACGTTGCTTTTATGATGTAAAATGAAGAATCCTTTAATTTACCCGTTATTGATTGCGGTTATTCTGGTTATCTCTTGCGGGTCAGGTCCCCAGACTGCAAAGGAGACCAGTATCACCAGGGTATATGAGTCCGGCGATTCACATTCCATCCTCTACGATACAGAAAGAAGCCAGGGCAATCTCCTTGTCACCGACCCCGGATCACACTATATCATCCTCTACCAAACCAGCGGCAATGAGTGGCTCATAGCGGAGAAATCGCCCTCCCGGCCGGGGAAAGGAAGAGTAGAAACTACTCACCACCTGTTCTTCATCCCCGAAAGGAAGCATATAGATATTGAGACACTGCACCCGGCTCTCTCATCATACGGGATCTGGTTCGAAGAGGAAAACGGAAACTTTTTTCTCGTTGCATTCCTGAAGGGATCGGCCGAAACGGTCTCCCTGCCACTCTACACGTTGCTGAAAGGTGAACTGCCCGAAATAGTTGTCCCGGACCAACACAAGTCTCCCGCCACTGACGATCCCTCCGACCCCGTTGCCGAAACTCAGTTTGGTGCCGTAAAGACGAATAATGATGCCGTCGTGCTGGAGCTGATGCTTGGTGCCATGGAGCACCCTGACGGGGAAGCACTGGTACCATTTCTAACAGAGGATGGGCTGAAAATGAACAGTATTATCTCCTATACCGCACGTAACGGCAAGCTTTACATAGTGGAATCGATCCGGTTCAGGGTGCTGGTTTACGACTACGAAGGCAATTTTCTGCGGACTGTAAACTATCCAGAGTCACTTCCAGGCGGCGGTGGCAAAATCAACGTCCTTGATATTGCCACCGACAGCGAGTTTCTTTACCTCCTATCCACCGGCGATAACGCTGTATATGTTATTGATGCCGAAACCGGAGATATAGCAGCAATAATCGAGGAGGTCGGGGGACAGATAGCAGGGCCGTTTACACTCAAAATAGTTGACCCCGCAGGAAAAGAGCTCTACTCCCTCCTGACATCTTTCTGGGATGGTGGAGGTCCCATTACCAGGAGGGTGGTGGTGACCACGGATGGTGAGGTGTTCGATGCATATTACGATGGAGATGCCTTCAGGGACCTCGAAGAGGAGGGGCTGAAAGTTACAAAACTAATTGTCAGGCGACTGAAATAGTGGTGAGCGGGGATTATAAATTCATTCCCTGTCTGGCAAGAAGCAGGTTTGGCTCATTGATCATTTATTTGTAATTTTCAGTCGGTTGATGGCAGATATCTTTAGGGTCAAAAGGAAGTAACCATTTTTTTTATTACCCAATAATAAAACACTATGACTACAGCAATCATTCTGGCAGCCGGAGAAGGAAGTAAAATATGGCCCTATGCAACCATAAGGCCCAAACCTCTTATTCCTGTCTCAAATAAACCGATCATCTCATTTCTGGTTGATCAACTCAGATCTGTTGGTGTTGAACGGATTCGCATTGCTGCAGGTGAACATTATCAGCAATATGCAAATTATTTCAGGCACCATCCTTATGTCGAGCTTATACATGTTGTAAAAACAAGTGGTACCGCAGACACTCTTTATAAGGCAATGGAAGGTGTGGACGAAGAATGGATTACGGTGCTTTACGGAGACTGTATAATGCATGAGGAAGATCTTTCCCGTTTGGTTGCCAGCGATCAGGCTGCTGCACTGCTTAACACCCACAGGGAGACTTCAAGAAACCATATCGGCTGTTCTGTTGAAAATGGAATGATATCAGCCATTATAGGGCATTCGCGTGAGGATACAACACATCATTTTTTAGGGTTTAAATTGCCTTCAGGATTTAAGCAAAACCTTTCCACTGCATCAAATCTGTTTCGAAATGTTGAAGTGGGCATGATGGTACCTGATGAATGCTTTCTGGAGGCTGCCCTGGTTGATTACCAAAACGACGGAAACAGCATTGCAGCCATTATAGCCCAGTCGCCTGCATTTGACATAGACAAACCGTGGCACATTTTAGATGCAAACACATATACAAACAGTCAAATCTGCAATTCATTCAAGGAAAATATACTGGAAGAAGGAGCTTCAATTGATCCCTCTGCATATATTTCAGGAAATGTAAGGTTAGGAAAAAATTCCACTATAGGCAAAAATGTAATTATTGAAGGCAATATCTGGGTGGGAAATAATACCGAGATCAAGCATGGTGCGATACTGAAAGGCAACAATGTTATTGGTGATCATTGTGAGATAAGTTATTCATGCTTCATTGAACGCAACAGTACCGTGGGTGATGGCAGTAAAGTTCTTCATGGTGCTGAACTCTCAGGAATTGTATTTAAGGGTGTATATCTGTATCACTACATGGAAATTGCCGGAATCGTAGGAGAAAATACGGATCTGGGGGCGGGAACAGTATGCGGTTCCCTTCGTTTTGATGATGGATTGGCTCCACAGAAAGTAAAGGGCCGATGGGAGTACGTGACACCACAATATCTGGCTAATGCTTGTTATATAGGTGATTATGCGCGGACCGGCATAAATTCCATGTTGCTTCCCGGAGTAAAGACCGGAGCGAAAAGTCTGGTTGGCCCGGGTGTGATACTGGAAAATGATCTTGGTGATAACAAGATCATTCTGACCAGACAGGAGACCATAGTAAAGGACTGGGATTACAACCGGTACGGGTGGTAGCTATTTACCGTCAGCAATTATCACTTTCCTGAGCACTCATAGCATCCAATACAGGATGTATGCCTGACAAATTATTCTGAAGGAACATTTGTGGTTTTTCTGCGAAAGATAAGCAGCAACAAGGCCAGAAAGGATGATCCCATGCAAAAACCCATTAATGTCATAACTGAATAATTCTGTATAATAAAACCGCCAACAGTCCCCCCTATTATGATTGTTAAACTCAACAAAACTGCATCACTGATTGTTAATGCAGATGTCTGCAGGTTTTTTGGAGCGATACTGAATATATACTTTCGGAGTGATGTGAGCATCAATCCGAATGCCATTCCATGGATAACAGATGACAAAATAACCACCTGCGGACTTCTGAAATAGAGGATCAGCCCGAAACGAAGCAAGTACACCAGCACTGCCCATATCATCATGTTTTTTGGCGGATATCTACTTAATAGCCAGACAGATATAAACATAGCAGGAATTTCGGATCCTGCATCCACTAAATAAGTAAACCCCAGGTTTATTACTGTCCCTCCGGTATCTTTTACGATCAATCCAAGATAATTGTAGGTTGTTTGCACACCCAGAAAAAGCAGGAATATAACTAAAAGTATATGCAGATAGTCAGAATTGGCGAAAAGCTTTTTATATGCTTTTAATGGTGTGAGATAATCTGCTGATCTCTTATCCTGTGCTGAACCAACAGGTATGTCAGGTATCCGGAAAGCTACAATAATTAATACGACAGCGTTTATTGTTGCCAGAAAATACATCATATTCCATCCCAGCCGGGTTATAAACCATGCAGTAATAAGCCCTGAAGTAGCCCATCCAAGGGAACCAAATGCCCTTATTTTACCGTAAACATGTTCGGCATCGTGGTGGCTGAGATGTTTCAGGCACCACGAATCCAGCATCGGCCCGATAGGTTGTTGCAGAAACCCAATAAAAGCTATTGATATATAAATCCATACTATATTTCTTTGAAAGGGAAAAGAGATCAGTATTAATCCTAAAAGGAAAGAACCCATCATTACCGGCCATCGAATACTTCGCATTTTATCACTGATATATCCAAATACATTCTGGCCAACCAGGGCGCTGAAGGTATAAAGTGACATCATTACACCAATCTGTGCTATGCTGATCCTGTTGAGGTCTTCGAAATATATGACATAGTAACCAAGAAACGCAGCGGATAATGCCCAGTAGAAGTATATTGCCAGCCGGAAGCGGATAATGATCTGTTTCAGGGGTAATGTTGAAGTAAGCATGTTCATTGATTGAATTATTGGAAAAGTTAATTTAAATATAAGATACAAGGTTTTCTCTGGTTATGATCTCAATGGGGGAAAGAGGTTCTTTATCAGAGATCTCTCTAAATACCATATAGTCAATAAACGTATTCAGGCTCTGAATGGCCTGCCGGCGGGGATTCTGATTTATTAAGAAATCAATGTAACCCTCCTGCAAAAGGTCAATGTTCTTTTTTATCAAATCAAAACCTACAAGTTTAACATTTTGGATTTTCCGGTTTTTCAAAAAATATCCGACCAGGTATGCCTTTGATGTACTGACAAATATCCCTGAAACAGGGTTGGTATTAAATATTCTTTCAAGTTGATTATCAAATTTTTTCCGGCTGTCGATACAATAGCATAAATAACCTCTGTTCCCAGAGGTATCTTTCAGAAAGTCAATAAACCCCTGTTCCTTTTCAATCATGTGCGGCGAGTTGTTCAGCAGTTCATCGAAATGAAAGATGACAAACTTCCCCTGGGGACTGCTGATCATGGTCAGTAACTGGGCAGCCAGCTTTCCGCTCTGGTAGGAATTGGTGCCGATGAAACTGAACGGGTTGGTGCCGGGAAGCATGACATCGAACATAACCACCGGAATGGAGGCTTTTGTGCACTGGTGATAAAGGGACTTCCCTTCATCAAGATAGTTGGGCGCCATGATCAGTCCATCAGGTTTTTCCCTCAGAATCTGTTCCGAGTACCTACTGAATAACTTCTGGTTTTTCAGTGAATAAAAATAGGGTTTTATAAAAATCCCGTGTTGCTCAGCCTTCATCAACTGGCTTTCAAAACCTTCCCAGGCCTGCTGCCAGTATTCATCTTCTGTTGGTTTAGGAACAAGCAGGGCAATGGAGATTTTTTTCATTTTTTTTAAAGACCTTGCAATAAGGTTCGGCCTGTAATCATGTAATTTGATAATATCAACTATTCTCTGCCTTGTCTCAGCTGATACCCTTCCCCGGTCGTGCAGCACCCTGTCTACTGTTCCGATTGATACACCAGCCTGCTTCGCAATTTCTTTTATCCCCATTTCTAAAAAAAAAATCATTAACAGGGAGTAAATATAAAAAATATCTATATTTACGTGTACGTAACCGCAAAATAAGTTTGATTTTTTTTACATTATATTATAAACCCAAAAGCCTTACTATTATGGTCGATCTGAAACTGAAATTTAATATTGCCATGATGGCCAGATGCGTATTTTTGATTATCCTGCCTGTTTACCTGTTTACAGGATGTTCCACTTCTTCGCAAAGAACGGCAGAAAGACTGGAACAATTGGAAGTAAAATGGAGTCTGATACAAAATCACCCGGACGGACTGTCAGAAGTACAGTTCGTGTTCATCAACAATGGAACAAGGGAGGTAAAACATGGAAACTGGGTTATGGATTTTAACCAGGATACTTTTTTACCTCATTCTATGGCCGATTCTACAAAAGGAGTGGTCGAACACATCAACGGTTATCTGTTCCGGTTTATTCCCGGGGAAACGTTTGTTATCAGACCGGGGGATTCCATTGTCTTCGACTGTATCTACAGGAGACCTGTTGTCAAGGAAAGTCTTGCGCCTGTCGGTGCTTATTTTGTAATAAACAAAGGAACCAGAAATGAGATGATAGTCCAGAATGACGATATCACCGTTTTGCCTTTTGACGACCTTGAACGTGTCTTTCCCGATCCTGATGTTCGTTCAACCGTGCCCAATGCCAGAAATAAATTTGAAAGAAACCAGAATATTGCCGTACTTCCTCCCGATCAGATCGGGAAGATCATCCCAACACCTTTTCAGGTCAGGAAAACCAGGGGAACGGTAGAGCTCAATGAACTGACTGTGATCCATTATGAAAAAGGGCTTGAAAACGAAGCTGAATATCTTGTTTCAACCATCCAGAGACTGTCCGGTGTCATGTTAGGCAGGGCTGAAGGAAAAGGGCAGGGCCCACATGACATAACACTTGAAACAAAACCATTACGGGTAAACGGTGTTTCTGATGAAGCCTATCAACTTACAGTGGCTGAAGGGCATGGCGCCCGGATTGCAGGAAGTGATCCGGCAGGTGTTTTTTACGGCATACAAAGTTTGCTTGCACTGATTCCGCCAGGGGTTTATACCGGGCAGTCGCCGGCAATAATTGAGTGTGTTGAGATTCTTGATGCACCACGTTTTTCTTACCGTGGTTTTCTGCTCGATGTTGCCCGCAACTTTCAGCAAAAAAGTGATGTAATGAAGCTCATCGACCTGCTTGCCACCTACAAGGTTAATAAACTCAATATCCGCATCACTGAAGATGAGGGCTGGCGCATAGAGATCAATGGTCTGCCCGAACTCACGCAGGTTGGCTCCAGGAGAGGTCACACCAACGATTCGAGGGACTGGCTTCAGCCTGCTTTCGGATCCGGACCCTGGCCCGATTCAGAAAATAACTATGGAAACGGGTATTATACCCGCGAGGATTTCAAGGAGATTATCCAATATGCTGCCCAGCGCCATATCCAGGTAATACCTGAAGTATGTTTCCCGAGTCATGCCAGGGCTGCCGTTATGGCCATGGAGGCTCGCTATGATCACTACATGCAGCTGGGTCAGCCTGATAAGGCAAATGAATTCCGGCTGGTTGACCCTGACGATGAATCTGTATATTATTCGGCACAAAGCTTCAGGGATAATATTGCCAATGTTGCACTACCTTCTGCTTACCATTTTTACGAGACAGTTGTGAAAGATTTTATCGCAATGTACGAGGAGGCAGGTTTGGAACTGACTGTTTTCAATACCGGTGGCGACGAAGTGCCGGAGGGTGCCTGGGCAAAATCGCCCCTGTGCATCGAATTGATGAATTCACTTCCGGAAATATCAAACCCCCAGGAATTGCAGGGTTATTTCCTCGAAAGAGTACTTGAAATGCTCGAAAAATATAATTTGCAGATTACCGGATGGGAAGAGATAGTTCTGAACAAGGAAGGGCATGAAATCATAAGTATCAACCAGAATTTTATTGAAAAAAATGTTATGCCACTGGTCTGGAACAATACCGGAGAAAACATCGATCTTGGTTACCGTATTGCAAATGCAGGCTATCCGGTGATCTTGTGCAATGTAACCAATCTCTATTTCGACCTCGCATACAACACCGATCCCAGGGAACCCGGCCTGGTATGGGGTGGCTATACGGATGCCATGGACCCGTATGTAATGACACCGTTCGATGTATATAAGTCGACCAATTATGACAATTATGGAAGGCTTACCGAAAAAGTTCCGGAATTTCCTGACAAGGAAAGGCTGAACCCCGGCAATCATGAGAATATTGTGGGTCTGCAGGCACAATTATGGACAGAGACGGTAAAAGGGCCTGAAATGATGGAGTATTACACTTTGCCTAAACTATTTGCATTTGCCGAAAAAGCCTGGGCAAAAGCCCCTGAGTGGGAAAATGAACCAGATGTCAGAAAAAGGGTAAGAGCAATTTGGGAGGGATGGAGCGAGTTCTCCAACCGGATCGGAACCCGTGAAATGCCAAGACTAGATTACATTTTCGGAGGCTATCACTATCGCATTCCCTCTCCTGGGGCTATAATAGAAGATGGTATGCTGAAAGCCAACATATCTTTTCCCGGACTGACCATACGCTATACAACAGATGGTACGGAACCAGGCATGAATTCGCCTGTTTACCGAGAGCCGGTAAAAGTAGACGGTCCAGTCAGGGTCAGGGCTTTCAATACCACCAGAAGGGGTGGAAGATCATTTTTAGTCGAGTAATTGCATACCTGAATTAGTTAAATATGAAACCCCCATTTGCAAATGCACATAAAATAAAATGAACAAACCATGGGGGTTCCATCCGTTTGAAACACTGAATATGAATTACTTGCAAGATATAACTAATTGATTATTAACTTGATTAATCTGTTTTATTAGGATGAATATTGCTGTTATAGGTTTTGGATTCATGGGCATGACCCACGCCATGAGCATACTGAAAAATCCTGGTCTGAGGCTGACTGCTATCGTTGACAAAAATCCAGGTAATATCCGTGAAAACCTGAATGAGCAGATTGGCAATTTTTCAACCGGAAGCATGGATGCCGGTGAACTCACATCGACGGGTATCTATTCGGATCTTGCCACTTGCCTTGAAAATGAAACAATAGATGCATGTGTGATAGCGGTACATACCGATTTGCATTACGAAATTACACGGATGGTGCTTAACGCAGGTCTGCATGCTTTTCTGGAGAAACCTTTCTGTATTGATGTCAGTGAAGGGGAGCGGTTAATAGCCCTTGCCAGGGAAAA
>SLOS01000281.1 GCA_007132365.1 Bacteroidales bacterium
AACCCGGTCAGCCTGTGCCAGTAAAGTATAGGAAGCAAGGAACATAATACAGATAAAAGCTGTCAAATTTCTCATCAGCAATAATTTTATGTTAGATAATCGGTGTAATGCATCTTCAATAGTATAATGGACTATTTATGATACAATAATATGGGTATTAAAATTGATAAATATAAACCAATTTTCTTATCCGGCTTATGGGGTAATCACAATTTTTTGGCAACAGGGAATAAAATATCAGGAATCCAGCTTCAATACGGCCATAAAAGCCTGCTGGGGAACTTCCACATTTCCGACCTGCCGCATCCGTCTCTTCCCTTTTTTCTGTTTCTCAAGTAACTTCCGCTTCCTGGTGATATCTCCGCCATAACATTTTGCAGTCACATCCTTGCGCAGTGCCTTAACGGTTTCACGGGCAATTATCTTTGCACCTATGGCAGCCTGAATGGCAATATCAAACTGTTGCCTGGGTATAAGCTCTTTCAGCTTGGTACACATCTTTTTCCCGAAATCATAGGCATTATCCCTGTGCGAAAGACTTGAAAGAGCATCAACCGATTCCCCGTTAAGGAGGATGTCGAGCCTTACAAGGTTTGATGGCCGGTAACCGGAAATGTGATAGTCGAATGATGCATATCCTTTGGAGATGCTTTTCAGTTTATCATAAAAATCAAAGACTATCTCGCCAAGCGGCATCTCAAAGGTAAGCTCAACCCTGTCGCTTGTAAGGTAATGCTGATTCTTCAAAACACCGCGTTTGCCGATACAGAGGTTCATAACCGGTCCGACATATTCGGATTTGGATATGATCTGGCCTGTTATGTATGGTTCTTCAATATGATCAAGGAGATTTGGCCCCGGCATATCAAATGGATTATGAACCTCTATCACTTCGTTTTTTTTGGTATAGGCCTTATAGGAAACGTTTGGCACGGTAGATATAACCCCCATATCAAATTCCCTGTCCAGTCTCTCCTGCACTATCTCCAGGTGAAGCAGTCCCAGAAACCCGCAACGGAAACCAAAACCCAGCGCAACAGATGATTCCGGTTCAAAAGTAAGGGAAGCATCGTTTAGCTGCAGCTTCTCGATCGAAGACCTTAATTCCTCATAATCATCAGGATCAATAGGATATATTCCGGCAAAAACCATAGGCTTAACATTTTCAAACCCGGCAATTGCATTACTGCAGGGCCTGTCAACATGGGTTATGGTATCACCTACCTTAACTTCTTTTGATGTTTTTATTCCGGAAATAATGTACCCCACATCCCCTGCACTCAATTCTTCCCTGGGATGGTGCGTCAGTTTAAGAACCCCGATTTCGTCAGCCTGATATTCCTTCCCCGTGGCAACAAACTTAACCCATTCGTGGGTTCTTATTCGGCCGTTCATAACGCGGATCAAAGCAATTATCCCCCGAAAGGGATTAAAAACCGAATCAAAAATAAGCGCCTGAAGTGGTGCATCAGGATCCCCTTCGGGAGCGGGTATACGCAGGAGAATAGCTTCCAGAATTTTATCGACACCCAGGCCGGTCTTGCCGCTTGCTTCTATAATATCTTCAGGATCACAGCCAATAAGATCTGTTATCTGATCTTTAACCTCATCCGGCATAGCGGCATCCAGATCCATCTTGTTCAGGACAGGGATGATCTCAAGGTCATGCTCAAGTGCCAGGTAAAGATTCGATATGGTCTGGGCCTGTATACCCTGTGTTGCATCAACTATCAGCAATGCTCCCTCACAGGAGGCAATTGATCTGGACACCTCATAGGAGAAATCCACATGCCCCGGAGTATCTATTAGATTCAGTTTATATGTCACTCCATTATGCAGATAATCCATCTGAATGGCATGGGACTTGATTGTAATACCCCTTTCCCGTTCCAGGTCCATGCTGTCAAGCACCTGTTCCCGGGCGTCACGGGCAGATACTGTATTTGTTATCTCCAGAAGCCTGTCGGCAAGGGTGCTCTTTCCATGATCTATGTGAGCTATAATGCAAAAATTTCTTGTATGCTGCACTGAAAAAAATTAAGTTAGCTGCTTTGCAACCTTATAAATCAATTGCTTTAAAATTCGAAGCTACAAAGATATCTATTTTACTCTGATCCCCGGTAAAACTTTCTGATTAATACCTTCTTCAACTCCCTTTCAAGAATCATCTCAGTGATAATCTCTGAGGGCTCCCCTGAAAATGACTTAAGCTTTTTATTCATCTCTTTCTCACTTATATCAATGTGATAAAGCAATGAAAGCAATCTCCGGTAATCAGAATTCAAAAGATCAACCAGACATAAGTTAAGCTGCTCAAAAAGTTCATCATATGCATTAATCACATTTCCTGAGAACGTGATTTCCAAGCCAAAAAGTGCAAAGTCCTTCATCACCTGCTCAGCAGTCAGCCTGATTATTTCAGTCTGATTACGCGGGTCATCTATTTCAGATTTACTGAATTCAGGTAATGACATTTTCAGTTAATTATTTAATCATGTATCTCCAGGGTATGAAGGATAGCCTCGACCTGGCGAAGTAAATTTCGTTTATTGTCTCCGGGCGCATAAACAAAACATTCCACCGTAATAACCCTGTTACGGTTTTCATCAAGTGTGGTATGGCTGATAAAGGGCCCTCCCATGAAGTCATTCTCCACCTTCCATAATCCTTCAAGTCTGGCAATATACCGGTCATTCTTCATAAATTCGGTAAAATCAGGAAAAATCAGTCTTTCAGTGGCCTTCCAGGAGTTTTCCGACGGGCCTTCAACATACCTTCTGAGAAAATAGTCACGTTTATTGACAAGAAATTCAGGTGAGAATGTCTCCGGATCAGCATAGTCATATTTATATATAAATATTCCCTGAATAATATCCCGTGTAATTCTCCTTGGATCATGCCTTATCCAAATGAAATCAGATGTGTCAATAATAATATTATACCCCCTCGGCACCGTGAGAGACAGATTAAACCTCTCTCTCAGGTGTCGTCTGATATGAGTCAATTCAGACTCCCGGTTATAATCCAGGATCCGGTCTCTCTCTGCCTGTACCAGTTCTTCAAGGATCCTGTCTCCCTGTGCTTCGATAAACAGGCGCAGTGATTCAGAATCTGTAGAATTTATCTCAAGAAGTGTCTGGGGCCTGGCCCATACATTATTTCTTATGCTCATCCGTGTATCCTCATAATGAGGTGATACATTTACTATAACTATATTGCGGTGAGTCTTAAAGATATTGGTAAAAGCCGCGTGCCCTATTCTTACAATATCAAACATCGGTTCATACTGCATCAACCCGGGATGCTCTGATGCCAGAATCCCTCCAAGTGCCCTGCCCGGTTCAGCTTCCCATAGAGGGGCGTTCATTACAACAACCACCTGCCCGGCCGTTCCTGTCACATTCGGTAACAGAGGACTCCTTTCCCCGCAGGAAACCATTATGCTTAACACTGAAATAAGCAGGGGAATTAAATGTCTTTTGGTTATTAATTTACTATCCATGAACAATTTCGTTTTATGGTGCATATTTAATAACGGTAAAAAGTTAATACTGGTATTGACCGGTTACCGGATCATTGGTCACTATCTTAATGGCTATCATCAGAGAAGGGCAGGCTATGATCAAGTTGCCGCAATATTCCCGGTGATACCCAGATTATAAGCTCCTGGCCGGCATGAATAAGGTCATCACCAAGATTATTCCATTCCATTATTTTTCCGGAAATTGTACCATACATCATAGCTATTTTGTGAATGAAATCCCCTGGTCTCACCCTGTGGGTGATTCTGATAAGTGTATCATTATTATTTTTATCTGCCGTGGCATCGGAAGATTGACTTATACCATGAACAAAAACCCTTTCATAATTATTTATAAAAGGAATAATATGTTCAGAGGGTAAAACCAGGGTGTTTGACAAACCGTTGGCAGGGATATAATCAAGCCGGTAGACCGGATTGAGAAAACGCAGAGTTTCAATCGGGATGTTAAGCTCACCTCCGATCTGTTTAAACCCAAGCGGCCTTGAAATATGCAATGTGTCTATGCTTTCGAAGGTGAATTCAGGAGCGGAGGGTTCTATATCATAATCCCCGTAATACCTCATCATGTAATTGATTGCTATGAATGCAGGGACAAACCTTTGTGACTGCTCAGGCAGAAACCTCCTGATTTCCCAGTAATTCCTGCTGCCTCCGGAACGTTCAATTGCATTTCTTACAACCCCCGGACCACTGTTATACGCTGCAAACACCAGATGCCAGTCCCCGAATTTTTCATAAAGATAAGACATGTACCTGGCGGCTGCTTCAGTGGATTTGTATACATCTCTCCGGTGATCTATGTAAGAATTGACTTCAAGGTCAAACATCCTTGCCGTATGCAGAAGAAACTGCCATAACCCGACAGCACCTGAACTGGAGACAGCAAAAGGATCAAGGGCTGATTCGATAACGGAAATATACTTTATCTCAAGAGGCAGGTTATTACGATCAAGGATCTCCTCAATCACAGGAAAATACAATTTGCTCAACCCGATTATCCGGCCTAAAGCCTTGCGTCTCTCTCCGGAAAATAAATGGATGAACTTTTTTACATGCTCATTATAATCCAGTGAAACCGGAGTGGATATATTGAGTTCTGCAAGACGGTATTCTACTACAAGATCGGGCGGATAATCTTCATAAATCCCCGCTACCCTGCTGTTAACCAGCCATAACAGGATAAAACAAAAACTAAATAAGCGAATTAACATGGATGTCCCATGTGATACCGATGCAAAGAATGATCAAAAAAAAATACTTGATATAGGTTCAGGAGTCATCATTTACTCTTGTCTTCAATGGATTTTTCATTCTCCTTGTCATCATCCTTATCGCTGGTCGCCTTTTTGAATTCTTTTATGCCCTCACCAAGACCACGCATTAAATCAGGAATTTTCTTACCCCCAAAAAGAAGGAGTATAATAACAACTATGAGAACGATCTGCCACGGGCCAATCATAGCTCCCAAAACAAATAGATCTGTCATATCTTTTCAATTAAAATGTGTTCACAAATGTACTAATAAATATAAGAATTAAAACGATATTGGTTAATAATCATTACCGGAACAATCTTACAATATCGTTACCGTTGGCATATAATATAAGTGTCAGAAGTATCAGCATACCGGTCAGCTGTGCATATTCCATGAACTTGTCACTTGGCTTTCTGCCTGAAACCATTTCATAAACAAGGAACATAACGTGCCCGCCGTCAAGCGCAGGAATAGGCAACACATTCATTATTGCCAGCACAATTGATAAAAATGCGGTCATATTCCAGAAAATCTGCCAGTCCCAGGCCCCCGGGAAAATACTGCCTATTGTGATAAATCCCCCAAGAGACCTGTAGGCACCTGTCTGGGGTGAAAAAATCATCCGGAGCTGTTTGAGATAGCTGCTGAAAGTTGCCATGCCCCTGGATATTCCTGCAGGTATAGCCTCAAAGAAAGAATATTCAATTGTTTTAAGATCAAAAAATTTATTTAGCTCGCCAACGGGTATTACACCAATAAGGCCTTCGTCAGGGACTTTAACGGGAACATCCAGAAGCTCCCCATCCCGCTCAACTGTAACCAATACCTCCTGGTTTCTGTGGGCAATTAATTGCTCCCTGAATTCCAGGAAGAATGGTAATTCATTGTTATTAAGGGCAATAATTTTATCACCTTCCTTTATTCCGGCCTCTTTTGCCCTGGAATCAGAAGGGAAGCCCTGTACAATAAACGGTATTCTCATGTCAATAAAGGGCGTTCCGTCAAGGAGCCTGGGAATTATATCATCAGGAACAGAAACATCAACAAGTTCACTGTTCCTTTTAACCTGTATGGTTTTTACCTTGTCAAGAACAATAGTCGGTACAATCTGGAAAAACTGCTCCACACTTCTGTTATCCAGCGAAACAATATGATCACCATGTTTAAGCCCAATTTCACGGGCAAGAGAATCGGCATGTATCCCATAGATCAGGTTTTCAGATGGAAGATATCTTTCTCCCCATGCATAAAGCATGGAAGCGTAAATTACCAGGGCAAGTATAAAATTCACCATTACTCCGCCGAGCATTATCAGCAATCTTTGCCAGGCAGGTTTGGAGCGGAATTCCCAGGGTTTGGGTTCCTGACTCATTTGGTCCTTGTCCATCGATTCATCAATCATGCCCGAAATCTTTACATAACCGCCAAGCGGCAGCCATCCGAGCCCAAACTCAGTCTCCCCTTTTTTTATCTTAAACAGGGTAAACCACGGATTAAAAAAGAGATAGAATTTCTCCACCCTGGTATTGAAAAGCCGGGCAAACATAAAATGCCCCAATTCGTGCAATATAATGAGTATGGAGAGGCTTAAAAAAAATTGCGCCGCTTTGACAAGTATTTCCATTCCAATTTATTTTCAGGTTGAAACAAACATAACAATTTATTGTTCAGAACCGGATAAGACTTTCGGCAAAAGATCTTGCCTCCTTATCAGCATCTTGATAATCACCCAATCCCGGATATCGGACATTTGGTATTTTCTCCATTGTTTTCTCAATTACAGATGAGATATCATAGAATCCTATCCTGTCATTAAGGAAAGCTTCAACAGCGATCTCATTTGAGGCATTCATCACACAAGGAGTGATGCCTCCGGCCTTCATTGCCTGATATGCAAGAAAAAGGTTAGGGAAACTATCAGTATCAGGCGCTTCAAAATTCAGTTCCGGGTAATCGGTAAAACTGAAACGGGTGAAATCTGATTTTATTCTGTCCGGGTAGGCAAAAGCATATAATATGGGAAGCTTCATATCAGGCAGACCCATTTGCGCTTTAATGGACCCATCTGTGAACTGCACCATGGAATGCAAAATTGACTGGGGATGTATTACCACTTCAATCTGATCAGGATGCAGATTAAACAACCAGTGTGCCTCTATAGCCTCAAGTCCTTTGTTCATAAGGGTGGCAGAATCAATGGTGATTTTCGCTCCCATTGCCCAGTTAGGGTGTCGGAGGGCTTCTAATTTTGTAACTTTCTGAAGAGACTGTCTGGTTTTTCCCCTGAACGGACCGCCTGAAGCTGTAAGATAAATTTTTTCAACGGCATCAGGCTCCCCAACAAGACACTGAAATATTGCTGAATGCTCCGAATCAACCGGTATAATTGAAACATTCCTTTCATGTGCTAATCCGGTTATCATTTCTCCTGCCACCACCATGGTCTCTTTATTGGCCAGGGCAATCGTCTTGCCGGCTTTAATTGCATTTATCACAGGCATAAGTCCCGAATAACCGACCATGGCAGCAAGCACAATATCAACGGACTCCATTTGAACAATCTGGTCCAGTGCATCAGCGCCGGCATATACCTTTACGGGTGTGTTTTTAAGCGCTTCCGACAATATGGCAAACTTGTCTTTATTTGCAATGACAACGGTATTTGGCTGAAAAATCTCTGCCTGCTCAATCAATAACTGAACATTATTATAAGCCGTAAGTACCTCCACTTCAAAAATATCCCTGAAGGTGCTGATTACTTCGAGTGCCTGGGTACCGATAGACCCTGTTGAACCCAGTATTGCAATTTTCTTCATATTCATTATCTACTTGAGCCCTGGCAAAAACTGGACGATTAACCATCAAGGCTATTATCCGGTTAAAAGAGTATGTGACTCTCAGGATTTAATGGTGAGCCATTCTGCCAAAGTTCAAAGTGCAGATGCGGCCCTGTAGTTAGTTCACCTGAATTACCTACTATTGCAATGGCTTCACCTGCATTTACAAATTCTCCCACACGTTTCAGTAATTCGGCATTATGCTTGTATAATGAGAGAAAATTATTATTGTGTTGAATCTGGATCACATAACCCGTTTCGAGAGTCCAGTTGGCAAAAATTACGGTCCCCTCCTTTACAGCAAGAACGGGCTGGTTTATATCAGTTACCAGGTCAACACCGAAATGATTTTGTTCGGGGTTAAACCGGTTTATAATAAGCCCTTTTGTCGGAGGGAGAAAATGTGTGGTGGTGGGGTTTCCTGCCAGCACCATCTCCTGTGATACCTGAATATTAAATTGATCCTCACCTTCAATCTGAGCGCGAAGTAAAGAATCCTGGCGCGATCTGGCGAAACTGATTTCATCAACCCTCATACTGGTATCAGGACTGTATTCAAAAATTCTTGGCTCACGACCTGCAATAATATCTCTCAAATTTTCCATAAACTGCTCCCTGATCCTTATCTCGTTCTCAAGCGAATCCAGTAAAATGGCATTGATGATCAGGTCACGACGTGTACTGCCATCCGGATACCCCGGAATATATTCACGAATCGGAGTAAAAGCAATTAATATAGTAACCAGTGCTATCAAAAGTATTATGGATGATCCGATGATCGAAAAAACATTCATTTTTGTAAGACGGACGGAAACCACCTCTTCAAACGAATAGTCATTTAATATAACTAACCGGTACTTATATTTTAAGCGCTTAAGAAAATTCATCTTATTAGCCATATAAAATGCTGATTGGATATTGCAAAGATAATAAGATAAATTGTATACCCCTGTTCATCGATTCAATTTCTGAAATAATAAGACTCTGCCGATAATATCCAGATAACCCCAATTCCGGACGGACTATTTCTTCATTTAAGTGGTGGTTTTATAAGATGATATAAAAAAAATTTTGTGGTTGTCCAAACTTGCATTACTTTTGCAAGCAATATTGCGGGGTGGAGCAGTGGTAGCTCGTTGGGCTCATAACCCAAAGGTCGCAGGTTCGAGTCCTGCCCCCGCTACAAAAAAAGCCTGCCTGTCAACTGATTGGCAGGCTTTTTTTTTTGGATTTCTCACGTAAATGCCGTTACTTGCTCTACATAAAAATTTATTAACCTAAAAAATTACTGATGGGCGAGAAAATCAATTTTAACAGAGCTGCAGCCGTAGCGCTGATGGCTGTACTTTCCCTTGCAATTTGTTTTATTATCCTTGGATCCATATCAGTCGAATTAATGGCTGAAATGGGTATTGATTCAGGCCAGTTTGGGAACCTTGTATTAGGGTTATTCCTGACAAGCTGCATAGTTCAACTATTTATTGGCCCCTTTGTAGATAAGGTCGGCTATAAACCTGTTGCCATTCTTGGTTTTATAATTACCAGCCTCAGCATGCTGCTTCTTGCCGTTTCATCAACTTTCACCCTGGCATTAATAGCCTGTATCCTGATGGGAGTAGGCGCCATGTCCCTCAATACCGTCGGCAATACACTTATGCCGGTTGTTCTTTTCAAAGGGAAGGATCCGGCTCGCGCCAGTAATTTCGGCAATGCTTTTTTCGCCTTAGGGTATCTACTGACCCCCCTGCTTATCGTGCTTATGCTTAATTCACTTAACATGAGCTATAACAGTGCTCTTGTCATCATCAGCATACTTATGATAGTTTTTCTGCTGATAACACTTACGGTCAGTTTTCCGAAGGTATCAATCGGATTTAAATTTGCGATGGCTTTTAAAGTCCTCTCAAAGCCGGCTGTTATAATTGCTGCACTTGCCCTGTTTTGTTATATATCACTTGAAACCTCAATGGCAACCTGGATAAGATTGCTGATGGAAGAACTTTATGGTGCCGGTGCAACTGTAAATCCTGCAGTAACCACAGGGGTAGTGCTGAGCTTGTTTGGGGCGGCAATGATGGTTGGAAGGTTCCTGACCTCTGCAATCAAGAATCTAACTGCAATGGGGCCCAAGCTATTAATTATTATGTCAATTATATCACTTCTGGCAATTGTGCTGATGATGGTTGCAGGAAGTCCAACATTAGGCATTGTCGCTGTAATCATTGCAGGTCTTGCTTTTGCACCCATATTCCCAACCATTGTGGGTGTTACCTTTGCCAAATTTGAACCCAGTCTTTATGGAAGTATCTTCGGTATTATGTTCTCCATTGGTTTGCTGGGGGCAACATTTGTTCCCAATATGATAGGTAACCTGATTGTTGATTCGACAGTACAGCAAAGTTTAATTATTGCTGCAATTATGGCTGGGATCCTGATAATTATCTCCTTTGTGATTGGTCGTGTGGGTAAGACAAAGTAGATTAAGCAGACCCTAGTGTCGTGTCAATGCTATTGTGTCGGTTAAGTCGCAGGAATTTTTTCTCAGGTCAAGAAAAGAAAAACTGCGCATAGCCTAAGCTACGTAAAGTTTTTATTTTGCAGAGATGAGGA
>SLOS01000202.1 GCA_007132365.1 Bacteroidales bacterium
CCCTTCCCACCAACAAATACCCACCTCTCCCATACGCATAAAAAACCCATAAACCGCCCCTATCTCACAACAAAACACGAAAAATATCGGGGAAATTAAAAATGTGGTATATATTTGTGGGTGTAAATGAGTTCTGGTAAATTTTATATAAAACCGAACTACATATACATGCCCAGAACGATTAAAAACGAATTCAAAACTTCTTATTATGGGTTGGTTAACAAAGAAACTATATTCTGCTGGGCCTGGTTCGCCAGGAGTAACTGGGAAAACTATTGCAAGTTCATTCAATACTTATGTAACACTCAATGGGTATACTCCAAATGAAGCTTGTTTTAGCATTATTGATGAATATAATGCTGTTTTTTCCAGCAAAGGACATCTTTTACCATTCGAATTGATTTCAATGGTAAAGCAAAATATAAATGGATGTCCTGCTCTAACAGCTTTTTCTATTGTATTATTAAGTCACATAAAAAAGCAAAATCTTATTGAAGCTATTATCAAAGATTTTGATTTAATTGTTGAAATAATTGTAAATAAGCAGAACTCTGTTTTAAATCATGACTATAAAATACAATTAGATGATGAATTGAAAATGAAGTTTCGGCTAATCCTGCAAGCAATAATAACATATTAAACAGAATATTATCTTTTCAACGTAATCATTTTGTTTACAGAATAAATGGAAGAAAAGACACATGCCCACAACATGTTTTATCACAAATTGCGGGTGCATTAAAGGTTTCGGGGTTTCTGATTCGCGTTATCTTTTGTACCGGGGGATAATTTAGCAGCCCGTAATCCGCAACTGCAGGTATAGTAGTACCGTTACCGACAAGTTAAGATATGTCAGTGTAAAGTGAAAACTTATTATAAAAATGTAAATTTGAGATTTTTATTAGGATATTTAATACTATGGCAAGACAGGCGACAAATAAATTATTACATAAAGCTAAGAAATCAAAAAGTGATGAATTCTACACACAGTATGTAGATATTCAAAAAGAGGTTGAAGCGTATTTAGAATACAATCCTGATACTTTACGAGATAAGGTTGTTTATTGCAACTGTGATGACCCATTTGAAAGTAATCTCTTCCGCTATTTCGTGTTAAACTTTGAAAGAATAGGTTTAAAACAACTTATCACAACGAGTTACAAACCATCACCATTTGCTAATACGCAATTAGAATTGTTTGGAGACAATAATACTATAACACAAACAAAAGGACGTCCAAAGATTACAGCAAACAAATTCATTATCAATTCAGTTGGCGACATTGATGGAGATGGCGAATTTAACCTGAAAGATGTAGCATTACAATTAAAACAAAATAAGCAAAATGAGTGGACACCATTGGAAGGTGATGGGGATTTTCGCAGTGCTGAATCTATATCTTTATTAAAACAATCTGATATTGTAATAACTAATCCACGGTGGTAAGCTCCCCCAAAAATAGTACAGTTTAAAAGTCTACAAAAAAATCTTAATCTTGTACTCATGAAAAAGCTACCAAATATCCACCCCGGCGAGATTTTACAGGAGGAGTTTTTAAATCCCCTGGAGATATCGGCATATAAACTGGCAAAGGATACTGATATGTCGCAAACACGGATCTCTCAAATTATTAAAGGGAAAAGAAGAATTACTGCTGATACCGCGCTCCGGTTGGCATCCTATTTTGGGACAACTGCAAAATTCTGGCTTGGCTTGCAGGATGATTATGATATTGAGGAAGAGCGGGAGAGTAAAAAGGAAATTTTAAACAGGATAAAAAATAAAGCAATACAACAAGCCGTATAACCCGGTTGTTAATTCACTATGATATCTCACACCCTAATCATCGGTTCCGGTCTTACCGGTCTAAGCACAGCACATTATCTGAAAAAAGCGGGCATACCGTTTCATGTAATTGAAAAGGAGAGCAGGCCGGGCGGGGTCATTGAAACGGTTACGGAAAATGGTTTTACCTATGAACTGGGCCCCAATACCGGTGTGATCGGCAGCAGCGAGATAGTAGAACTATTTGAAGATTTACAAGGACTTTGCGAGCTGGAAACCGCCAATGAAAATGCACAGAAACGGTTTATTCTGAAAAACGGAAAGTGGGAACAACTGCCATCGGGCGTAATGGCCGGCATAAAAACCCCGCTGTTTACCTGGAAGGATAAATTCAGGCTGCTGGGCGAGCCCTTCCGCAGCAAGGGGAAGGATCCGCACGAAACGCTGTCGGCACTGGTAAAGCGCCGCATGGGGCAAAGTTTTTTGGATTATGCCATTGATCCCTTTATCATTGGCGTGTATGCCGGTGATCCTGAAATCCTGGTTCCCAAATATGCGCTTCCCAAACTGTATAACCTGGAGCAGAACTACGGAAGTTTTATCGGCGGCGCAGTAAAAAAGCAGTTTGAGAAAAAAACCGAAGCAGAAAAGAAAATTACCCGCAAAGTGTTTTCTGCCAAAGGCGGACTTTCCAACCTTGTGAATGCCTTGTATGAAAATGCCGGTAAGGAAAACTTTAGTTTCAATGCAGTTAATTTGCAGGTTGTAC
>SLOS01000427.1 GCA_007132365.1 Bacteroidales bacterium
ACCCTGCCATGCAGCTTGATTTTGATGATATTGAAAAACGGTATACCCGTGGGATGGTCCGCGAACGACATTTGGCAAGGGCACTTCGCGAAATGCTTTTTGAAAAGCTCAAAACTGAAGGGGCGATCAGGGCTTTTCTGAGCAGGCTTTATGGAAACTCCGGTTCAGGTGCTGATATCAATGATAGCGCTGCGCTTGAAAATGAGATAAGGGGCAGGCTTCTTAAAGCAGGCGGAGCGGCTTTTGTTGAGGAAGATGCCGGCGCATTTCTTAACCTTGAGGAGATAACCGGCATAATTACCGATGGCGGTGGCGTTCCCTGCTATCCGGTTCTGCTGGACGATGCCAGTGGCAATTTCACCGAATTTGAAGCTGACCCCGAATCATTGTACCAGTCCCTGTTATCCCTCGGTGTTTTTGCAATTGAGCTTATTCCCGGAAGGAATGACCTGGCGATCCTCAAAAAATTTGTCTCCTTTTTCAGGGAAAGGGATTTTGTTGTGCTTTACGGCACCGAGCATAATACACCCTCGCTTGACCCGGTCACTGTCTCTGCCCGCGGAGGCGCGGAGCTTGACAGGGAGCTGATGGAAACATCCTACCTGGGAGCGTGCGTTATTGCAGCTCATCAGTACCTGCGTGCAAAGGGCGAGACAGGATACGTCTCTTTCCCCGGAAGGGAAATCAAAAAGGAGTTTGAAGAGCTGGGGAAGGCTGTTATTGAAAGGTTTATCAAACTTTAGGTGCAGAGGAATGTTCATCATAAAGTAATGAAATTGACATGTCTGAAAAAAAGATAGATGATCTGGTTGCAATCTCCCGGTATTACGGGGGAAGCAGCGATTTTGTGATTGCCGGCGGCGGCAATACCTCATACAAGGATCAGGACAGGCTGTGGATCAAGGCAAGCGGTGTCAGCCTGGCAACGATCGATCGTCGGGGATTTGCGGTGATGAACCGGGACAGCCTGAAAGCGATGACCGGGAAAAAGTACAGCAGTGATCCTGATGAGAGGGAGAGGCAGGTCAAGGAGGACCTCCATGCGAGTTGTGCGGACAGGGAAAGTAAACTCAGGCCGTCGGTTGAGACAAACCTGCATGATGTTATCGGGTACAGTTTCGTGGTCCATCTCCATCCTGCCATTGTGAACGGGCTTTTATGCGGGGAGGATTCACAGAGTGCTGCTGCTGAGCTGTTTCCGGATGCATTGTATGTTCCCTACACAGACCCTGGCTACATACTTTTCCGCAGGGTGAATGATGAAATCCAAAAGTACCGGTCCGCGACCGGCCGCGACCCCCAAATAATTCTCCTGGAGAATCACGGTGTATTTGTGGCTTCCGAAACCATTGATGAGATAAAGGAGATCTATTCAGATATTTTTGCAAAAATTGAAGGCCGGATGCAGCCTGTTGATGATATCAGAGAGCTGCCCGTTTCAGAAGACATAACCCGCTTCATGCCGGCAATGCGAATGCTGGTTTCGGAAGAAGGGCAGGCTGCCGGTAAGTCCCCGATTCAGTACGAGGGCATTTCCGGCGATGCTCCCGGCAGACCTTCCATTGGACTATCCGGCGGTGCTCCCGGCGAACCTCAAACCGTGCCCAAAACTTTGTCCATCAGGCACAACACGCTTATTTCCCGCTTTTACAATGATGAGCAGTCCTTCAAAAAAGTGTCGGCTCCTTTTACACCCGATATTATAGTTTATTGCAAATCGGCCTACCTTTACATTGATGATGAAGGGTCGCCCGAATCAATAATTGAATCCTTCCGGCGGAAGCTGAAGGTGTTTGTTGATGAGAACGGCTATTATCCGCGGATTGTGCTGATAAAGGGTAGGGGTCTGGTGGGGATAGGAGACAACTGGAAATCGGCCGATACCTCTCTTGATGTTTTTGAGGATATGATGAAGATAAGCCTCTATTCTGAGAGTTTTGGCGGTCCCCGCTCTATGAGCAGCGGGCAGATAGCTTTTATAGACAATTGGGAGGTTGAAAATTACAGGAGGCAGGTTGCAAAAGGTGCCGGGGATGATGGAAAGGTAAGCGGCAGGATAGCAATCGTGACGGGTGGTGCCATGGGTTTTGGAGCAGGAATTGCCTCTTCCCTTATCGGGGAAGGCGCCAATGTGGTGATTGCCGATATTAACCAGGAGGAGGGAACCAGCCTTGCACAGGAGCTTAATCTTAAAGATGGAAAGACAAGGGCTGTATTTGTACCCGCCAATGTAGCCGACCCCGAGTCGGTCAGCGCTTTGATTAAAAGTACGGTGGAGGCTTTCGGCGGACTCGACCTGATGGTCTCCAATGCGGGTATTCTTTTCGCCGGATCACTTGAAGAGATGAGCGGGGAGGTTTTTGAGAGGGTCACCAGGGTCAACTATAACGGCTATTTCCATTGTGTAAAATATGCATCGGCTGTTATGAAGCTTCAGCATGAATATAAGAGTGATCATTTTTCTGATATTGTGCAGATCAATTCCAAATCGGGACTGAAAGGGAGCAACAGGAATTTTGCATACGCAGGAGGCAAGTTTGGCGGTAT
>SLOS01000439.1 GCA_007132365.1 Bacteroidales bacterium
AATTTAAAAAAAAAATAGATAATAATATATTGAATGAAATTATTTTATTTTATTGGTGTATAATATTCTGAAAAATAGGTTATTTATATTTGATGACATAGATTGTGAATTTATTTTTTAACGCGCTGTTTTATAACTTAAGTCTCACAAAAACCTGCGAATGCCACCATCTGCCATGAGTTTAAATATATTTCAGCCAGACTTTAACAACCTTTCTGCAGTATTAAACAACCAGCGGCCTGACAGGTTGCCAGTTTATGAGCATATCATCGATATTGAATTTATTTCCAAAGCGCAGGGGAGGATACTCATCCCTCAAAGCCAAGAACCTGTTGACCTGGAGGGTTTTTATACTGAGCTGATTGCATTCTGGAAAGACATGACATATGATGGCTTTGCCTTTGAGGCGGCCATTTGCGAAATCCTTCCAGATCATGGGGCAATCAAGGGGGGAAGACCTGGTCCCATTCAAACACGTGCCGATTTTGAAAAATACCCTTTTAATGAAATCCCCCGTATTTTTTGGGAAACATATACCCCACATCTTGAGGCAATCAGAAAAGTGATGCCGCTAGGAATGAAAGCTTACGGAGGTTGCGGCAATGGGATTTTCGAAACAAGCGAAGACCTCGTAGGGTATGAATATCTTTCGGTAATGCAATACCTTGATCCTGATCTCTTTCGTGATTTATACCTGAAGATTGGTGAGTTGTTTCAAGTGCTCTGGTCAGAAATGATTAAGCGTTATGGCGACATGTTTGTTTTCTACCGGATGGGTGATGATTTGGGCTTCAAAACCAATACATTACTCGAGCCCGAAACAATCAGAACGCATATTATCCCTCAATACAAAAAAGTAATTGATATGGTTCACCGCGATGGTAAAAAATTTCTGATGCATAGTTGTGGCAATATTTTCAATATTATGGACGACCTGATTGCAATTGGTATTGATGCCAAACACTCGAATGAAGACCAGATTGCGCCATTCGACAAATGGATCGAGTTGTACGGAAACAGCATAGGATTATTTGGAGGAATTGATGTAAATACTTTGTGTTTAAGCAGCTACGACGATGTATATCAGAAAGTTCTGGAAGATGGAACCCGCTTCAGGGCTAATGCGAAGGGCTGGGGCTTAGGCTCTGGAAATTCAATAGCCGGTTATGTACCTGTTGAAGGATATATGGCTATGATTGATGCAGTAAAGGAGCTTAGGAGGCGTAAAGTTTAAGTTAACAGAACTACATTCTGCTATTGGCATTAAATGAAACCTCAGGAATCTGAATTCTGTGACCTCTTTCAAGCAGGCTGAAGATTCAAAACCCAAAAAAATTGTTGCTGATTGATTACATAAATAGCAGATATGTATTTAATTATCTCCCCGGCAGGAATATGCCAGAAACATAAAAACCAGTGGCACCAGGATCCGGAAAAAAGCTTTTGGATTCATTTCAGTTAGAGTTTGGTTTTACTATCAATACGAAAAATCTGACCCCGGTGCTGCAACCGCCCATACCAAAAACCACTAAAGGAACAAAAATTTTCCCGTATGTTGCCGGCTCATAAACGACCATATAAGGCTATGGGAGTTAGCCGCAGAGGGTTTTCCAGAAGGTTGTCCTCATAAGGTTTTCCAGAGGGCTTACAGGAGTTTTTCCAGAGGGCTTACAGGAGTTTTTCCAGAGGGCTTAAAGGAGTTTTCCAGAAGGTTGTGCTGAAGATTGTCCTGATAAGGTTTTCCAGAGGGCTTACAGGAGTTTTTCCGATTTTTCAGGATTCCAATGTTTCTAATTTAATTCTATATTATCAGGAAAGATCTCTGCAATTCCGGAAGCTACATTTAGTTTCAAATTCTTAATCTGATTATTTCCTTCAGATAATGGTTCTTGCTCAAAGCGCAAAGGAAGGAGAACAGCTTTTTATTGATTTAATTATTTCCGTGCTTGCTTAGTTCGGATAAAAATTGTGTAACAGGCAAAGCGTGATTATATTATCTATTCATATAACAAGCATTTAAACAGAAAGACAAGAATAATATTCTTTATATCTTGCATGATGATAATTGTTTTTACATAAAAAATTAAAACTATGAGTAAGGATATCGATATGAAAAAATATTTGATCGAGGTCCCCCACGGTAACAGCAAGAAAGAATGTCAGAAAGCCATTAAGATTTTCCTGCAGACCGGCTCACACTTTCTGCATAATGCTGACTGGGGCTGTACGGATGGAGAACATAAAGCATGGATCATAACGGAAGTCCCTACAAAGGAACATGCCAGGAATATTGTGCCACCATTATACCGGTCAACTGCAAAAATTGTTGAACTTAACACTTTTACTTCCGAAGACATAAGTAATCCAGTGCGGCATCACAAGGAATGATATATTCCAAAAAGGTATTGATCCTAATCAAGCTCATCAAGAAGTGACCCCTCACGGTCTCTTTCGGAGCGCTGCCTGTATTCGTTGAAGCGCCAGGTGAATCCGAGAAACAGCACCCGGCTGTCAGTTCTTCGCATCAGAT
>SLOS01000382.1 GCA_007132365.1 Bacteroidales bacterium
AAAATTCTTTATCTCAATCGGCTTCAGAAGCTTTATATGCTTAAGGTCCAGTTCCGACTTTGATTTTACCTCCTCCTTTACGATCCCGTAGGCCTGTTCGGCGCATGAGTCGCATATATGTCCCGAGACACCTGCAATCAGCAGGTTGGTCTCCTTTTTGGACCTTCCGCAAAAGGAACACTTTTCAGATTTTCTATCGTTCGAATAAACCATATTGCATTTGGTTTGTCAGTAAATTGAGCCGAACTTTCAGCCTGGTTTCAGATCTACTCTACTTTTTGCCTTACTTTCAACCCTGCTCCTGGCCTTGTTTTAAGCCTGTTTTTGAGCCTGTTTACAGTCCTTTTTTCAGTCCGACGGGCACCGCTTACGGCCGGGAAGGAAATGTAAAACTAACTTTTTTCCGCTGAATATGGAAATTTTTTATCTCTCCTTTTTCTCTTCAACGCGAATAAAGGCCGCATTTATCAGTTGAACCCCAGGAAATCCCTCCCATGCTTCAAAAACTGATCTCGACACCCTGCTGCCTGACTATTTCCAGTAAAGGTGAAGTGTCATCTTCCCTGAATCGTTTCATGGTTACCAGATATGGTTCAATCCTGGAGTCAATTTTCCTGGTCAGTATCCATGCTTTGGATTTTTTATCAATGCCGGGTTCATTCAAATCATCAGAAATCAACATCAAGTCAATATCACTCTCTTCACTGGCTTGAGAAGTTGCATAGCTTCCGTACAAATAAGCCCTGTTTATATTAAACCCTTCACTGTTAAGAAGGTAAATATAACTTTTTACTTTTTCTATAATGTTTCTTTCAGCCATTGAAATAAAAGTTTTGTTTCTTCCAGAATTCTAAATGCATGTTGCCTTGCAGGAGGTTCCGGCATGTTCTCAGGATATCGTCCTTCAAGCTGATAAACCATTAGTTCCCCGACAAGAATTTCCTGTTCATTATTTACTGAGATTTCAGTTTTTTCAAGCAACCATATCAGGTTATGAGATTTTGGAGGTACTTGCGAGGTGTGCTTAACCACATGGGCTTTGATAGCTTTCTCAATACATAAATGGCACCAGAACAGACCATGAAGCAACCTGTTATTGTTAATAAGTAACTCTGCACTAATAATATCTTCGTCTGCACTTTTAATCCAGAATGATATTTGTTTCTCAATATTCATAGCTAATTAGGGTAACAAACAATGAATTAAGGTTAAAATTCAAACGGAATTAAACAAAGCTAAAGATAATACAATTTGGTTTACGAAAATAAAAAAACCCGCGCTTGCGGCGGCGGGCTTTTGTCAGGTTCTGTCTTTATCTTGCAAGTTCAGTAATAATTCTGCCCGGCAATTAAATTCTTCAAATTTATTCCGTGCAAAATCACCTGCTTAAATTTAATCGCCCATATGGGTTTACCGTTCTTTATATGTGCAAAATGGGATGCAATGACCGGGGAAACAGGGTTATTTACCTTTTTTCACATTCCTCACAAGTACCTCGTCAATCATGCCGTACTCCCGTGCTTCCTCCGATGTCATCCAGTAATCGCGGTCGGCATCCTTTTCAACCTTTTTGAATGGCTGGCCTGTATGGTCGGCAATGATTTCATACAACTCTCTTTTCAGCTTCTGGATCTCGCGAACCGTTATCTCGATATCCGATACCGGGCCCTGGGCACCGCCCATGGGCTGGTGTATCATCATTCTCGAGTGCTTCAGTCCGCTGCGTTTTCCTTTAGAGCCTGCCGCCAGCAGAATTGCTGCCATGGAGGCTGCCATGCCGGTGCAGATGGTGGATACATCCGACCCTATGTACTGCATCGTGTCGTAGATGCCGAGTCCGGCATGTACCGAGCCGCCAGGACTGTTGATATAGATCTGTATATCTTTCGACGGATCTGAGGATTCCAGGTACAGCAGCTGTGCCTGTACTATGTTAGCCACATAGTCGTCAATCGGTAGTCCGAGGAATATGATCCTGTCCATCATCAGGCGTGAAAAAACGTCCATGGTGGCAATATTAAGCTGCCTCTCCTCTATAATGGTGGGGGATATATATGAATTAACGAGCGACTGGTAACTGTCGATCCTTGAGCCACTCATCCTGAGATGGCCGGTGGCGTATTTGCGGAAATCGTTCTCTTTGCTCATTTTTAATAGTTTTGGTTTTACCGCGGTAAAATTAGTAAACAAATTGCAGAAAAAGATCAACCGGATAATTATCCTTCCCTGCAGGCAGGTATTTCTGATGTAAGGAGGGCAGGCCGGATATGAAAAGCAGATTTAATGATCCGGCCATTGATTAATCAGATTATTGTTCAAATAATTTTGTAAACTCCTCTTCTTTCACCTTCTTTTCCTCCAGCGTAACCGTTTCCTTGACCAGCCGGGTAATTTTCTCCTGGAACTTCTGTTCATAGAGCCTTCTTCTTTCCTCATCCTTTTTCAGCATCTCCCCGGCATAATTTTTAAGGTGTTCCTCGGGCACGTTTGCCATTCCATACTGCCTGAACTGCATAAGT
>SLOS01000039.1 GCA_007132365.1 Bacteroidales bacterium
AGGAATGAACCGTAACCGCGCCATTTACCATTCATACATCTATACGGGGGGAATAATGCTTCTTGCCGCAAGCATTCCGCTTTCCCCTTTCCTTGTAACCCTGTCGCAGATAATCCTTGCTGCCAACTGGCTGGCTGAAGGCAATATCAAAGATAAACTGCACCGGGTCTGGGACCGCAAGGCACTGTTCTTTTTCCTGATGATCTTTTTTGCACATATTCTCTGGCTCATCAATACACAGGATTTCGCATACGCCCTGAAAGACCTTAAGATCAAGCTGCCCATCCTGGTTCTTCCACTTGTACTGGGCACCAGCAGCACAATAAGGGAAAGCAAGCTCAAAATAATCCTTCTCGTATTCACAGGTGCCCTTATTGTCAGCTCACTCTTCAGCATTTACAGGTTATCAGCAACAGCTTACAACCCGTTGACAGATATTCGGGAAATCTCGGTGTTCATTTCACACATCAGGTTTTCACTTCTTGTAAACATAGCCATATTCAGTCTGCTCTATCTCCTTGTCACCGGTTCGTTCCAGTGGCACCGAATCATACGAAACAGCCTGTGGATCTCACTTGTGTGGCTGATTCTGTTCCTGTTCATACTGCAATCCGTTACCGGCATAGTTATTTTCATTGTCACCGGCTTTCTTTTCCTGCTCAGGTTCTCTTCACGCTTTGAAAAAAGGTTCTGGTATATCCGCCCTCCGCTTCTGTATGGCCTTTCAGGCCTTATTCTGATTATTTCTGCCTATACCTTTACGGTGATATTGTCATTCACCAAAGGCCCCATCACAGAAGATTATCTGAAAACCATGACTGCTGCCGGCAACCCCTATGAGCACCATACCTGGAACAGGCAGATAGAAAACGGCAATTTTGTATGGATAAATATATCCGAGGAGGAGCTGGAGCATGGGTGGAACCGGATAAGCAGCATGGATTACCGGGGACAGGATGCCAAAGGGCATGACCTTCGCTACACGCTGATACGGTACCTCACCTCTCTGGGACTAAGTAAGGATGCTGCCGGGTTATCACAGCTTACCGAAACCGATATCCTCAACATCGAAAGAGGCATGGCCAACCATATATATCAGAACAACCGGTGGATCTATCCGAGGATATACCAGCTCTTATGGGAGATTGACAATTACCGGAAAGGAGGCAATCCCAGCGGCCACTCAGTTGCCCAGCGATTTGAATACTGGAAAACCGGGTTCAACATAATAAGGGATAATCTGTGGTTCGGAGTGGGAACGGGTGATGTGGCAATAGCCTTTGAAAGGCAATATGCAGAAAAGGAGACCTTGCTGGCTCCCGAGTGGCAGCTCAGGGCCCATAACCAGTTTATTACATTCATTATCAGTTTCGGCATATCAGGTTTCCTGATAGTGATGTTCGGCATGATCGCACCCTACTTCATTGAAAACAGGGAGCAACAGATACTTCCATTTGTATTTGCATGTGTTGCGCTGCTTTCGATGGTGACTGAAGATACAATCGAAACCCAGGCAGGAGCAACCTTTTTTGCCTTTTTCTACACCTTGTTTATATTTGCCCAGGAAAAATACGAGCCTTTTATCAATGACGAAGAGGATTGAAAAGGATTTCCTTACCGGGGATGTCCTTGATCTGGCACCTGCCCTCCTTGGCATGCAGCTTGTCCGCCATGACGGCACCGGCAACCTGCGTACATTCACCATTACAGAAACAGAAGCCTACAGGGGCGAGGAGGACCTTGCCTGCCATGTAAGCAGGGGACGCACAGCGCGCACGGAGATCATGTACCGTGAAGGGGGTGTGCTGTATGTGTACCTGGTTTATGGTATGCACTGGATGCTCAACATCGTTACCGGCAGGGCGGAGGAGCCACAGGCGGTCCTTCTGCGCGGGGTGAAGGGGGTGCGGGGACCCGGACGGCTGACAAAAGAACTGGAAATAGACAGGAGCTACAACGGAGAGGACCTTACGCTCTCACCGAGAATATGGCTTCAAAACAGCGGCATTTCCCTTGCTTACAAAACAACCCCGCGCATAGGAATAGACTATGCCGGCCCTGTCTGGAAAAACAAGCCCTGGAGGTTTGTGGCTATCTCCTCCTGACCCCGGTTATAAAGAACCTGTCATCGATCATGACATGGAGACCCCCGCTGTGATCAAACTGCCTGCCGGTAAAATCATAATAAAACTCAACCCTCACTGCCATGTTTATTCCCCTTACCAGTCCGCGGTTAAATATGATCTTTGAGGTCAGCAGTTCCCTCCGGTCACTGGTAAGATCAGGGTCAACCTGTGACACGGACTGGAACAGGGGTTCGCCGCGGGGTGCAACAAACCTGTGCCCTCTCCAGTAACCGATTCCTCCGTCCACCCACCGGGTCTGCAAATATATATTCGGATAGATGCCCCATCCGTTATCATAATGATACCGGATATGATTTGAAAGGTCCCTGAACAGGGCCAGGTATCCCCTGAAACCAATCATTTTCAGAAACCCGCCCTCCACGTGCC
>SLOS01000093.1 GCA_007132365.1 Bacteroidales bacterium
CCACCAGGCTCTTCCCCTGCAATATCTCAGGAGCTTCATGACCAAGTCCGGTTAATTCTGCCACTGTTGGATACAGGTCAATGAATTCCACAATTGATTCGCATTTTGTCCCGTGATTATGTTCAAATTCTGAGCCGGGAACTGAAATGATCAATGGAGCCCTTACACTGCCCTCCCACAGGCTTCTCTTTGACCAGCAGTCATGTTCCCCAAGATTATAACCATGATCTGACAAAAATATGACTATTGTTTCATCCCTTATCCCCAGCCTTTCAAGTGCATCAAGAAGACGCCCAACCTGCCGGTCCATAAAACGAACACTGGCCATGTAACCACGTATAGCCTTTCGTTTTTGAATCTGATCCATTCCCCAGATTCTGTCATTTTGTCTGGCCAAAGCCTCATCAGGTACGTTATCTCCTATAATGACAGGCGGAAGCTGCACCTCATCCAGAGGATAAGGCTCAAAACAACTCTCGGGGGCAATAAACGGGACATGAGGCCTTACAAATCCAACCGCAAGAAAAAACGGATCATCCCTCTTTAACCTTTGCAAATTTGTTCCATCCTCCGGAACCTTTCCTGCACGGTTTTCCAATATCGCAATAGCCTGACTGGCTGCAAGATAATCCGCCTGAGTGAAGTCAAGCTCGTCGGGAATTATCATTTTGGAAAAATTCCCGCCATAGTGGGTATTCTTTGGAGAAAGCAGCTCCAGTTCCCCCTGGCTCATAGTTTCAGGGGCAAGAACATTATAAACATAATCCCAGGAATCAGGGTCATCAGGTCCCGGATCCCCTCTTTCTATACCACCAGGCACACCCATATGATATATTTTTGACACCCTCGCAGTATAATAGCCCCATTCACGTAAGAACCCTGCCATCGAAGGGTGATCAGCAAGTTCAGGAGTTTCAGCCCTGTAATTCCCCAGCCTGCTGGTATTGCGCAGAACCCCGTTTGTTTCCGGGTACAACCCGCTCATAAAAGAGGCTCTTGAAGGACCACAAAGAGGATATTGACAGTAAGCCCTGGAGAACATGACACCTTCCTCTGCCAGACGATTCAAATGAGGTGTGTGGTTGTCAATATCCATATAAGGCCCGATTCTGGTGTTCAGATCATCGGAAACAATAAAAAGTATATTGGGCTTTTTTGACAGGTTATTCTGATGCTGTTCCTCTCCCTGAGCATCGGAATGTCCTGCAGCCAGAGACAATGAACATAAAGGCAGCGTGGATATTAAAATTGTTTTTTTCATAACTATTATTAAACTTCGAAATCAGGACTGAATAGCATCAATTTTTAATTATCCACCGGAATATAGTCGGGGTTCATCGTATGCATAACAGGCGACATACTTTCCAGCCATGAATGGAGATCATCAAGCAACTTATCCTTCAACTCAGGTTTCACTTCTGCAAGGTCATTGGTTTCGCTTATATCTTCCCTTAGATTATAAAGCTCCACCTCCGGAGGATCGTAAAACTCAATCAGTTTGTAATCGCCTGAACGGATCGCTGCACCCGGTGTATTCCCACGAGGCGCATAATGCGGATAATACCAGTGCAGGGTAATTGTGGTATCGGATTTTCTTCCATCAAAATCATTAACCAGTGAACGCCCGTCAAGCGGTTTATTGGGATTTGCTGCCGGACCAACTATATCAATAACAGTTGCATAAATATCTTCCGAAATGGCAGGATTCCGACTTACGGTCCCTGGCTCTATATGCCCCGGCCATCGAATGATAAGCGGAACCCTTATACCTCCTTCATAAAGATGGCTCTTTTCTTCACGAAAAGGTCTAAGATCTGAAAGAGTCCGGCCGGACCCAAGTTCCCTTATCGCTCCGTTATCAGATTTAAATATGACTACTGTATTATCGCTTAATCCCATTTCATCCAAAGCATCTAAAAGCCTCCCCACATTCCAGTCAACACTCTCTACCATGGCCGCGTAAACCGGATCAATTGGGGTTCCCTCAACTATAGGCTTATATTTTTCAATCAGGTCCTGTGGTGCTTCAATAGGAGTATGCACAGCATAATGCGGCAAATAAAGGAGGAATGGTCCGTCTTTGTAATTCTCCATAAACTTTATTGCTTCATCTGTAAGCCTGTCCGTGAGATATTCGCCTGGCTCCCCTCCTTCAAGTGTTGGTATCCTCGGATTATGTCCTGACTGAGGATTTTCATAAGGATAAAAATGACTGGGCGGGGCACCGTGGGTGTAACCTGCAACATTGTAATCAAACCCCAGATCAGTGGGCCAGTGTCCTTCCCGGCCGACATGCCACTTCCCAATGCTTATCGAGGTATAGCCTGCAGGTTTAAGTGCCCTGGCAAGGGTTATCTCATCCAAAGGCAGGTCCATCAGATCATCAGGCGGAAAGATCCTGCTGTTCTCCGGATAACGGTGATACCCGACAGCCGTAATATGCCCGGTAAATCCGACCCTGGTCTGATTCTTTCCGGTTAACAATGCCACCCTTGTGGGTGAACAAACAGGACAGGAAGAATATGCGTCAGTCCACATTATCCCCTCCGATGCCAGACGGTCAATATTTGGGGTCTCAATATACTTCTGGCCATAAACGCCAACATCCTGTGATGATAAATCATCTATGAGAATAATCAAAAAATTCGGCAGCTCCTCTTTGGCCTCATCGCATGAATACATCCCCAACAAACCAAATGTTGTTATACCAATTCCAAATTTTGCCCCCGAAAGAATTTTCCTGTTAATAATCTTATAATCTGTTTTTGCCATAATAAGGTTAAATATGTTAGTGCATTATTTCTCTGGGATAATCATCTGAGTAGGTATATGCCTGATTCATCAGTTGCTTCATTTTCTCAACAACCTCAGGACGTTTATTGACCAGATTAACTGTTTCACCCGGATCAGCCTCAAGATCATAAAGTTCATAACGGATCTCATCCCCTCTTGAGATGCTGTGCAATTTGTATTTCCCGTATCTTAAAGCCTGCATAAAAGTCTCCCGTACATGACCATAATCCCAGTACAGGTACTCATGCTCCTCACCTTTCTCTCCCCTCAAATCAGGCCAGAATGATAACCCATCTGCTTCGATGGTCCCCGGATAATTTACAATATCGGCAAACGTCGGCATCATATCCCAGAAAGCAATCACCTTGTCATTTTCTACACCTTCTGGTATGACATTCTTCCACCTGGCAATAAAAGGGATCCTTATCCCTCCTTCATAATTATCTCTTTTACCTCCCCTGAACGGACCATTGCTGTTAAAGAATTCAATCGGAGTAGGCACTCCCTGATAAGAACCATTGTCGCTTGTGAAAATAACCAGGGTATTACTTTCAAGGCCCAGTGCCCTGAGCTGATCCATTATCCTGCCTACATCCGTGTCCATCCTTGTGATCATTGCTGCATAATTTTTCTCTATCTGCTGCCAGTCCCTGTCCGTGTAAGGCTCATCGCTGGGAACAATAAAATGCTCAGGGGTATCTTTCGGATAATCTGAAAAGTGGGGAATTGTATAGGAAAGGTAAAGAAAAAAAGGATTATCCGCGTTCCTGTCAATAAAATCCATTGCTTTCTCAGTAAATAGATCATGCGTATAGAACCTTCTCTCACCTCCCCGGTTACCGACTATTTTACCAACTTCATCAATAATCACAAGCTCCTGCAACAAAACCAGCCTGTCATTCTCCCAAAGATAATCGGGATAATAGAAATGTGCCTGATCCTGATTATAGTGACCGTAAAAATAATCGAACCCCTGCATATTTGGTAAACCCCATGTTCCTGGTATTCCAACACCCCATTTGCCTACCCCTCCTGTCTTATAACCGGCTTTTTTAAACATTTCAGCAATGGTGAAATCATCCGGCCTCAAATAGATACCATGGGGAAGATTGTCCCTGATCCTGTTATTACCATTATGAAACCCGGTAAGTAAACTGCTCCGTGCCGGAGCTGAAACAGTCGAACCGGAATATGCCTGGGTAAACCTCATTCCTTCAGCAGACAGCTGGTCAATGTGGGGAGTCAGAATTTTTTCCTGACCATAACAACCAAGATCGCCATAACCCAGATCATCGGCCATAATAAAAATAATATTCGGCCGAGGAAATTGAATTCCATCAGATGCTGAAGCAGCAACAGGTGAAGCTGCCCCTAAAACCACTCCAATAAAAGCTTTTCCTTTACTGATTTTCATTATTGTTAGTTTTTTATATATAAGTTCAGTCCATTTTGATATTAATGAATAATAATACAATATTTAAGGTTTCCATATTGATGCTGCAATATGCTGTTGTAAATTCTCAGGAGACGCCCAATAATATAATGAAACTATATCACCATCAGTTCTTTGTGTAATTACCGGATATCCAAAGTCCCAGTTACTGTTTACAAAATCCATGAAATTATCACGGATGACAAACTCTTCTCCCCAGTTTTTTCCGTTATCCTGACTGTATCTTCCGGCAATCCTGCCGTAATCGCGATCACCGTAAATACATGCAAGCCTGCCATCCTCCAATTTTACCAAAGCAGGAGGATTTGTGTTGTTGCCCTCTGACAATTCGAACATTTTAACAGTACTCAGATGCCTCCATGTATTACATCTGTCTTCAGAAATATAGGCCTCAATGCTGTTTCTTACATCATCCCTTTCACCAAAATACCTGTTGCGGTGAGCCAGTACAAATGTATTTTCCGAAATCCGGACAGTACTGCTCATTATCGGATTAAAATAAGGCTCATCCGGGGTAACCCACGAAACAAACTCAAAACTCATCCCCCCATCTTCAGTCCCGATACAGGCAATGCGATTATTCCGGGGGTTCTGATAATTGGCCGAAATGAAAAGGTAAAGCTCTCTTTGGCCCGTTACAATATAGTCAGTCCGTGCGGTAATCTCCTTACCCCTGAGCTCAGCATGGTTATTAATGTCTCCAAGATACCATGGGCCCTTCCAGGTTGCTCCCCTGTCATAAGAATAGTAAAATCCTCCTTCCGGGTCGTCATTACCATGGTAGCCAGTGGCAAAAACCCTCATGGCAAAACCCTCATGTTCAAAATTCAGAGGTTGTTCCAGAAATTCTTTCTTGTCGGGAACCCATTTGATATTGTCGTCATCCATAAAATCATCCGGCTTAAACATCTCCCAGCTTTCACCTCCATTCAGGCTTCTGGTAAACAGGCTTTCCTCAACTCCTGCAATGTTATGCCCACTTCTTACTGTATATTCTCCCATGGTGAATCCGACAAGGATCTCATCTCCCCATTGCCATATACCATTGTTGGCGGGCCAGCCGAGAAATTTATCTTCCTCGATAGCAGCGATGACGTGCCTTGGATCATTATCATTTTTCTCCCCGCAAGAGGGTATAATGGCCAGTGACAGACTTAAAACAAACAAAATATTATATTTCCCCATCAGTATAAATTATGGTTAGCAACTTTTTTTTATGATATTTAATCAAATCACTTACAGATTCTCCGGATTATATTCCGGGGCTTCAAACATTGTAACAGCAATATGTTGCTGCTGATTATTGTCGGAAGCCCAGTAATAAATTGTTATAAGCTTACCATCATCCCTTTGCAGAATAACCGGATAACCAAAGTCCCAGTAACTTGTTCCGTCATTAAAGTCATCACGTATTACGAATTCCTCCCCCCATGTTCTGCCTCCATCCTCGCTGTATTTGCCTGACAATCTGCTGTTATGGCGATCACCATATATACAAATAAGACGTCCGTCCTCCAGCTTCAGCAGGGCGGGAGGATTTGAACTGCTTTGAAAATATTTAACAGTGCTCATTATCTTCCATGTTTGGCCACGATCCTCAGATATTGCAACTTCTACGCCATTACCTTCCTTATTATCCAAAGCAGGATATATTTTCCGGTAAGCATTAATAAATGTATCGTCTGAAATCATTACAGTACTGCTCATTGCCGTATTAACAAATACATCATATTCAGCAGGAGTAATCCAGGAAACAAATTCAAAACTTATCCCTCCATCCCTTGTTCTGATGCAGGCAAGGCGTTGTACATGTTCATTACGGGCTGAAATGAATAAATACATTTCTTTTTCACCGGTAACAATATAATCTGTCCTTGCAGTGATCCGGTGACCTGTGAATTCCCCATGTTCGTGTATCTCTCCAAGATACCATGGGCCCTCCCAGGTTGCGCCCCTGTCATAAGAATAATAGAAGCCCCCTTCCGGATCGTCATTTCCATGGTAGCCCGTCGCAAACACTCTCATGGCAAAACCTTCATGTCTGAAATTCAATGGGGTTTCCAGGCGGTTCTTCTCCTCCGGAACCCATTTAATATTGTCATCATCCATAAAATCGTCAGGTTTAAACATCTGCCAGGTTTCACCTCCATCCAGGCTTCTCGTAAACCAGCTTTCCTCAATACCGGTAATGTTATGTCCACCTCTTTCTGCATGTTCTCCCCTGGTAAACCCGACAAGTATTTCTTCTCCCCATTGCCACATACCATTATTGGCAGGCCATCCGAGGAATTTCCCCTCTTCAATGGCAGCAATAACGTGTCTGAACCCATCATCCTCTTTCACTTCACAACCAATAAGGATGCTAATTGATAATGCCAAAAACAATATAACCCTGATTTTTTTCATATGCTTAATTATTAATAAATTAATTTTCTTTATTCTCTTATTGATTATTTCATTTTTCAAAAACCCGGAAAATATATTCTATCAGAATCACCATACCTGATTTTGAGTTTTTTAAGTTTTTCGTGCATTATTGATTGTATATCAGCATATTCAGGGGAATCATATACATTCAGCATTTCATCAGGGTCGGTCTCCAGGTCGTAAAGCTCCCATTCATTTATATCATAATAGAAATGTATCAGCTTATAACGATCTGTCCGTATTCCATAGTGACGTTTAACCATATGTGCTGAGGGATAATCATAGTAATGATAATAGATTGCATCCCGCCAATTATCAACCTCCTCACCTGCAGCCAGTTTTCTGAATGATTTACCCTGCATGTCATCAGGTATTTCAACACCAGCATAATCGAGGATAGTTGGAGCCAGATCAAGATTCTGAACCAGATCATAGACCTTTGTACCAGCTTCTATCTCAGAAGGATACCTGACCAGAAGCGGGGTACTGAGTGATTGTTCATACATGAACCTCTTGTCATACCAGCCATGCTCGCCCAGGTAAAACCCCTGATCGGATGTATAAATAATAACAGTCTTTTCCAGCAGATCATTTTTTTCAAGATATTCAATAACCCTGCCTATCCCATCATCAACTGACTTGACTGTTTTAAGATAGTCACGTAAATATCTGTTATACATAAATCTGGCAATTTGAAGCCCTTCAGCTGTGTTTTGCAGAAAATCATGGCTGATATCACGTGGAATTGATTGAAAAATAATTTCATATTTATTTTCAGGAACATTTTCCAAAAAAGCCTCATTAAGCGGATCATATACATTACGCCAGGCAATACGTTGTTCATCAGTCATTCGGTCAAGGTTGCGGTCATACCGAATATCGCGCTCACCGGTAAGAGGATTTTCCTCAAACTTCATATCCAGACCCCAGTACGTATGGTTCAGGATTTCCAATTCCTGTTCACGTGCCGCTGCGCCCCGTCCACTGTAATCATCAAAAAAACTATGTGGCAGGTCATAATCATGATCTTCCAGGAAATTCAGATATTTTGTTTCAGGCATCCAGTTGCGGTGGGGCGCCTTGGTATGAAAAAGCATTGCAAACGGTTTATTGCGATCCCTGTCATATTCCAGCCAATCCATTACGAACTGCGTTATCAACCGGGTGCTGTGACCTTCAAACTGAATACGTTCATCCCCATTTTTAATAAAATCGGGGTTGTAATAGTGCCCCTGTCCGGGAAGGGTCATTGAGTAATCAAAACCCTGGGGTACTCCATCAATGTGAATTTTTCCAACTAATGCGGTTTGATAACCGGCTTTTTGCAACAGCTTTGGATATGTTTGCTGATTCCAGTCAAACCTGCCTCGTCCGTTATCAATCTGCCCGTTCAAATGACTGTGTTTTCCTGTAAGCATTACAGCACGGCTGGGGGCGGAAATAGAATTGGTAACAAAACTCCGCGTAAAAATTGCCCCCTCTTTAGCAAGCCTGTCCATATTCGGGAATAGCACTGTGTCCAGCAGACCGTGCCCGTATGCATGTAATGCCTGCTGGGTATGGTCATCTGTCATTATAAACAGAATATTGGGGGGTTGTTCCATTTTACCTTCAGGTGAGCATGATACTATACCAGTACCCATTACCACCAACGCAACTGATCTGGAAATTTTATTATGCATATCAAAATTATTTATTACTTATTGTTTACTGTTCTTAATCTTTGTTCATTGTGACCTGCCGCTGGTCTGTTCCCGCCTGATTGTCGCAGCCGGGCGAATATTTTCCCCCTGTATTGCTCTCAGACCGTCACCAAGGTCAGAGCGCGCAGTGTCCGCAATTTCTTCAAGTTTTTCAACTATTTCAGGATAGTATTCCATAAGGTTGTATCTTTCGCCGGGATCCCGGCGAAGGTCATATAATCCGGCCTGATGAGGAAAATTTGCTGTGGTTTCACCAGGCATGCCATTCTCTCCCGGCGGATGCCCTTTGTAGCTTCTGCCATAATGTTCAAAAACCATCTTCCAGTTTTTATAACGTACTGCAGCAAGATCGTTTTGCCACCTGTTGTAATACCAGAAAATTTTCCGCGGAATATTATCCGTATCTCCTTTCAATAAAGGCAATATATTTACACCATCAATCTTGTTATAAGGCAATGGCGCCCCGGTAATTGCGGCAAATGTCGGAAGCAGGTCAATAGTGGATGCAAGATTGTTACAAACTGTTCCGGGAGGAATAACTGCAGGCCATTTCATAATGCAGGGCACCCGGTTACCCCCTTCAAATACAGTTCCCTTTCCCTCACGAAGGCCACCGGCTGAACCGCCATGATCGCCAAAATTCAGCCACGGGCCATTGTCGGAAGTAAATATCACAAGAGTGTTTTCAGTCAAACCGTTCTCTTCAAGAACCCTGAAAATCTCACCAACAGACCAGTCGATTTCCATAATGACATCACCATACAGACCCTGGTCGCTTTTGCCCCTGAACTTCTCAGAAACCGCAAGAGGCACATGGGGCATAGGATGCGCCAGGTATACAAAAAAGGGTCGGTCCTTATTATTGTTTATGAACTGTGTAGCCTTTTCAGTGAAAAGTGTGGTCATCCTGTTCTGATCTTCCATATCCAGAATCTCCCCAATCTTAACTGTATCGTGTATCAGGGGTAATTCGGGGAAAGATGCCTTTCTCGCATGAGTTTGGGGTGTTGCACGTTGATTATCATATAAGTATGGCCACATATCATTAGAATATGGTATTCCCAGAAATTCATCAAAACCCTGATTTACCGGTAAAAATTCAGGATGATGCCCAAGGTGCCACTTACCTACGGCAATGGATCTGTATCCTTTTGCTCCAAGCATATCGGCAATAGTAACTTCTTCAGGGTTCAGGCCTTCATCAGATAAGGGGTTTAACACTCCGGGAATACCAACCCTGTTGGCATAGCAGCCGGTAAGCAGGGCTGCCCGGGAGGCGCTGCAAACAGCATGTGAAACCAGAAAGTCGTTGAACTTCATACCTTCGGCAGCCATCCGGTCGAGATTGGAAGTATGAAAACCGGTTGCTCCATAAACACCAATATCGCCATAACCCATGTCATCTACAAAAATCAAAACAATATTGGGCAACTCTTCAGATGCGCTGTCTGCATTGTAAACTGAAGGGCCGCAGGAGATGAGAGATGCCAATCCGAGTCCGATTGGTATTTTAGCAGCGATATTCATACTATTGTATTTTTGCAAATTATAATCTATTGTCGCCTGGTTAATTCTTTAGGCAGACATCATATATTCCTGAAGTAAAAACCTTTGACTGCTTAAATATATTTCCGGGAATCACCTTCGTCTTGTAGTATAGTAGAACCATACCTGTTCTTTTATCCATTCAG
>SLOS01000083.1 GCA_007132365.1 Bacteroidales bacterium
GCAATTACCGCAGCTGCAAAGTTTATTAACCTCTTCAAGGAGTTTTTTTCTTTTTTGGGGACTCATTTCCAGTTTATCTGCCACACCAGGATCTTTGCATATCTGACGGCAGAGCACTGTCCCGTCATCAAGCAACACCTGTTTCTGCAGCTTGTTTAGTGATGTAAGAACAGTAACCGGAAAGAATTTTTCTTTTTCGATCATGTCACGAAGACTGTGGCCCTCAGGGTAATCCCAGCTTACAAGGTGAAGCCCGGCACATTTACCGTAATCGATAGCATCTGAAGTAAACCTGGTATTGGTTACAACCCATCCCTGAAAGGAAATCCTGTTGAATTCCGGAAGCGACTCTCTTTTTCTTACTATGTCATTGACCCTTGAGTGAATGTAAAGAGGCACCCTTACATTGGCATTTTTGCCCTGGCTGTTGTAAAACTTGCACTCCACAAAGATCTGTTTATTGTTGCCGGTGGCTATCACATCAACCTCATGCTGTACGCATTGTCCCTGGACGATTTCTCCAACCTGGATATCAAAACCGTAATGCCTGATCAGCTGTCCCACAAAATGCTCAAAGGGGTATCCTGTGGGGCCAAGCTCCATAATTGCTTTTTTAAGTTTGTACCGGGCAGCTGTTCCATCCTTGTGTTTTTTAAGAAGCCTGAAGGTTTGCCTGTACAATTTTTTGGTGGTCATTCCTTCATGCAGCCAGTTATTTATCTCATTGCTGATTTTCCTTACAGCCTCCTTGTCCGCTCCCGCCCGCCTGAGACTCTTTTCAAACTTTTCCTGTGAAAAATACTCTTTTTCTCCTGAGGATTTCCTGATAAGGGTTGTGTTGCTCATATTATTTATTTTCTGAAGGATAACCCGGATGAAACCGGATTACCCTGTTTTTGGTAAAATTATTTAATAATATTATAACCGACAATCGGTCTTATAAAAACAGGTTTAACACTCTGCCCTTTACTTCAAGCGAAGAAAAAGAGTATTCCGACTTAATCCACTCAAGGCTTTTCGGATGATAAAAAAACACGTGGGTTTCGTCATCCTTATACCGCCACTTTTTAAAATCATTATCTTCTCTATAGAGCTGTGTCATGCAGATCAGGCCCCCTTTAGGATTTATCAGCGAACGCAGTAACCGGAATTCCGATGCTGGATCATGAAAATGCTCAATTACCTCGCAGCATATTACGTAGTCATATGTTGTTTCAAGCTTTTGCCTGTCATTACTGAAGAAAGGGTCATACAGCTCAACTTGGTAACCTTGTTCCCTGAGGATACTCGCGGCAACCGGTCCCGTCCCTGAACCAAAATCAAGTCCCCGGCTCGTGGCGGGGAATTTGTCGCGGACTTCATTGACGAGGGGCCTGACAAATTCGCGGTAGCCGGGATCATTTATGTCGTTATTATGGGATTCATATCGCTCTTTTTCCCTTTCGGGGAAAGGATGGAAATCCGGCGCCATGAAAACCGACAGGCAGTTAATGCAGCGGTAATATTCAATGTTTCTGTATATGGCAAAAAAGCTGGATTCTGCCCTGCAAAGAATGCAACTCTGTTTTTTTATCAACAGGCAGTTTTTAAAATTTTAATATAAAAGACAGTGTAAATGTAGGAATTTTTGGCCATTGCAGCCATATTCCGGAAGATGTTACAGCAACCTTGCTGCATTATTGCCGGAGTGTTAATTATTGCATGGTGAGGAGATCCTGTTTTTTTCATAAATTAGTCAATTGTTACCGGCAGGGAACACTGAACCCCGATCTATGCAAAGACTCATCATTTACAAGGCTTCGGCCGGATCAGGCAAAACATACAAACTGACGGAGGAATACCTGGGTCTGGCACTCAGGATACCTTTCCGGCAAATACTGGCTGTCACCTTTACCAATAAGGCTACGGCTGAAATGAAGGATCGCATTGCCGGTGTCCTTTACAGCCTGGCATCGGGAAGGCAGTCTCCCTATCTTGATTACCTGATTTCGGAAACGGGAATTGACGAGGCAGCACTGAGGGTAAAAGCCGGTGACTTGCTTGAAGATATATTACATAACTATTCAAGGTTTTCTGTAGGTACAATAGACAGTTTTTTCCAGAAGATAATCCGTGGTTTTGCCCGTGAGACAGGACTGCAATCCGGTTTCGAACTTGAACTGGATAACCGGCGTGTCCTTGATAAGGTTATTGACCGCATTATGATAGAGACAGAAAGCAACAGGGACCTGCAGAACTGGTTGATGAAATATGCCGAGAGCAGGATAAGGGACGGACTGTCATGGAATTTCAGGAAGGATATCGGCCGTCTGGGAAATCAGGTCTTCAGCGAGACATTTATGCAATTCAGACAGGAAATGACGGACAGGCTTTCTGACAAATCATTTATGACTGAATATTTGTTGGCGCTGACTAAGCTGAAAAAGGATTTTGAATCAAAGATGAGCAGGCCGGGGATTGATGCACTGGACTTTATTCAGCAAAAAGGGTTGGAGATATCTGACTTTTCATACCGGGCAGCCGGGGTTGCCGGGTATTTTGAAAAGATCTCCTCCGGAAAACAATTTGATCCGGGTAAAAGAGTACTTGATGCAGTTGATAATCCGGAGTCATGGTATGCAAAATCTTCCGTGAAAAAAACAGAAATAACCGATGCAGTGGATGGAGGACTAAACAGAATGCTGAAAGAGGCTCTTGAAACCTTCAACGCCGGTTACACTGAATATCTTACCGCTAACCTGATACTTTCCAATTTCTACACCCTGGGCATACTGAATGATATCACCCGGCAGACCAGGGAGTATACAGAGGAGAACAACCTGTTCCTCCTTTCTGATGTGGCATCCCTGCTTGCCGGAATAATCAGCGGTAATGAAGCACCGTTCATTTATGAAAAAACAGGTTATTTTTACCGGCATTTCATGATCGATGAATTTCAGGATACTTCAAGAATCCAGTGGAGAAATTTTATACCCCTTATCACAGACAGCCTTTCGGAAAATAACCGTAATATTCTGGTGGGTGACGTGAAACAGTCCATTTACCGCTGGAGGAACGGGGACTGGCGGATACTGGCAGGCGAGATAGAGAAGGAGATGAACCTGTTTGATCCCCTGGTAAAACCGCTGGAGGTCAACTGGCGCAGTAAAAAAAATATAGTTGATTTCAATAATATGCTGTTTCAGTATTCGCCTGAAATAATGCAGGAGCAGTTCAGGAATGAATATCTTGACTCTGCGCTGCCTGAAGAGTGCGGCCTCCGGTTGCAGGAGCAGATCGCAACCGCCTACAATGAGCATTCACAGAAATTGCCGGATGATACTTCAAAAGACGGGGGGTATGTTTCTGTTAAGTTTTTTGATAATGAACAGGGCAACTGGAAGGCGGACGTTCTGAAAAACCTGCCCGGTACGCTTGCTGACATAATATCCTCCGGCTACAGTCCCCGCAACATAGCTATCCTGGTACGCAACCATGCTGATGGCGCGGAAATTGCAAAAAGGCTTCTTGAATGGCAGTCAGAACAGGGAAAAGACAACCCGGTCCGGCTGGATTTTATATCCGAGGAGTTCCTGCTGCTTCAGGAATCAGTTTCCGTACAGCTACTTGAAGCCCTGATAAAATTTCTGTCAGGCCCTTCGGATAAGATCAACAGGGCGCATATAATTAATCTGTATTGCCGTTACCTTGGCCATGCTCCATTTGACGGCGCTACTGACCACGACCTGTTCGCAAAGCTTGACGGTGAGGATGAAGCAAGCTGGATTGAGCTGCTTCCTGAGGAATTTACCAGGGGAGTGGATTATTTGAAGCAGCTTTCTGTTTACGAGATGACAGAGCAGCTGATAATAATTTTCAAACTGGATGATATTCCCGGAGAGGTTCCCTACCTGATGGCTTTTCAGGATGCAGTGCTTGATTACTCGCGAAAAGAAGCAGGAGGAGCGGGACTTTTTGCAGAATGGTGGGATGAAAATAGCGGCAGATTCTCGGTTAGCAGCAGTGACAGGCAGGATGCCATAAGGATAATGACCATTCACAAGGCCAAAGGGCTGCAGTTCAAGGTTGTTGTTATTCCTTTCGGGGACTGGAGGACGGACCATAACCCCATGCATGACAATTTTATATGGTGCAGGCCGGACAGGGAGCCTTTCAGCCGTCTCAGCCTTGTTCCTGTAAAATATAAGGCTGATCTGGCCGGCAGTATATTTGTATATGATTACTTCAACGAGAAGATGCAGGTATTTGTGGATAACCTGAACCTGCTGTATGTTGCCTTTACCCGTTCCGAGGAGGAGCTCCACGTATGTGCGCCCATGCCGGGCGAAAGCCGGAAAAACAAAGACAGTGTCAAATCGGTCTCCGAACTGTTATACATTATACTCTCTGAATACTCAGGCCCGCATACATACGCTGGAGCCTCCTCCGCTACCCGGCAGTCCGATACCGCCTCTGCTGATGACCACTCAACAGAATCCTCCACTGCAGGGCTGTCCGCTGACGCCTCCGCCTATGACATTTCAACAAAACTGAACATTGCAAGTGATTCTCTTCCCCGACTTCCGGGATCTTGGAGTGACAGTGATAAGATTTTCACTGCCGGCAGCAGGGTAAATCCCCCTGCCGGAACTGTAGCTGATACCGGAAACGAGTTGATGCTTGAAAAATACCGGGTAAATGATTTCAGGGATAAGCTGAAGCTGAGGCTCTATGGCAGCCTTTTTTTTGATAGTGAAGGTGAAGCGGGGAAAAGAATTGCTCACGGCAGGCTTATGCATGAAATATTTGAAAAAATCATTACCGCTGATGATGTGGAAAAAGCCGTCACGGGTAAATACCATGAGGGAATGATCTTTGCGGATGAGGTTGTTCCACTTGCAGGTGAGATAAAAAAGCTGATCAGTGACAAAAGAATTGCACACTGGTATAGCGGAAACTGGAGGGTGAGGAACGAAACGGGAATACTTCTGAAAACAGGTAAAACGAGAAGGCCCGACAGGGTCATGATCAGCGAGGGCGAGGTTGTGGTGGCAGATTACAAATTCGGGGAGCATAGCCGGCCGGGTTATGCTGGTCAGGTGAGGCGATATATGAAAGAGCTGAAAAATATGGGATATGAAAATGTAAAGGGATTTGTGTGGTATGTTCTTTCGGGCGAGCTTGATGAGGTTAAACCCAATATCAATAAATAAGGTGTTTTAAATGACCGGTAAGAACATATACCAGTGGGGCACTGAAAGGCGTTTCAATTCGCTCTCCGACTATTTCAAAAGAAAATTCGGGGGCAGGGTGCAGAAGGTGTCGGTCAATGCAGGCTTCACCTGTCCGAACCGCGATGGCAGGTCGGGGCGGGGAGGATGCACCTATTGTGACAGCATGGCCTTCATTCCCCGCTACTGCCTTCCCACCCTGCCGGTCCGCGACCAGATAAAAAAAGGAATTGATTTTCATAAAAAGAGATACCGGCGGGCTGATAAATTCCTGGCCTATTTTCAGTCCTATACCAATACATACGATAACCCTGAAAAGCTCAGGGAGCTGTATTCGGAGGCCCTGTCCGTGCCCGGGGTGATTGGACTGGTTATCGGAACACGCCCCGACTGCGTTGACAGTGAAATTCTGAACCTTATTGCAAGCTTTGGCAGAAGTCATTATGTAGTAGTCGAATACGGCATGGAATCTTGCTATGACAGGACCCTGAAAGAGATCAACCGCGGACATGACTTTGAAACATCGGTTGCTGCCATAAGAAAAACGGCGGAGCGGGGGATAAGGGTCGGCGGACACCTTATTTTCGGCCTTCCCGGGGAAAGCAGGGAGGAGATGATTGCACAGGCCGGAATATTGTCATCTCTTCCCCTTAATAGCATGAAATTTCACCAGTTGCAGGTTATCAGGGGTACACTGATGGCCCGGCAGTATAAAAATGAACCTGAAAAATTTACGTTTTTTGAACCTGATGAATATCTTGATTTTATGGTTGATTTTGTTGAAAGACTCAGTCCATCGGTCATTATCGAAAGGTTTGCCGGTGAAGTGCCTCCCAGGTTCCTTGAGGGAGGGGTAAAATGGGGACTGAGAAGCGAGCAGGTGCTTTCACTGTTTGAAAAAAAACTTGAGCAGCGGGACAGCTGGCAGGGAAAGCTTTTTATAAGATGATTTAACCATACTGTTTTAATAATTTCAATGTGTTTGACAACTGATTGCATTAAGGATTGCATAATAATTATCATAACAGGTTCTGCAGGGACAGGTTTTGATTAATCTATAGCAATGGATGCCTTTTTGAAAAATATAGCATCATACCTTTACCGGAAATACGGCAATGCCCTTTCTGACAGTGCACTGGTATTTCCGAACAGGCGCGCCGGGCTGTTTTTTACAAGGTATCTTTCCGAAATAATTGACAGGCCGGTCTGGCTTCCCGCTGTTGTCAACATTTCCGACTTGATGCAGTCCGCCAGCTCCCTGCAGCCTGCCGACCCGATAACTCTCAACTTTGAGCTCTACCGCGTGTACCGGTCGGTTACCGGCAGCAGGGAAAGCTTTGATGAGTTCTATAACTGGGGTGAGATATTGCTGGCCGATTTTGACGAGATTGACAAGTATATGGCAGATGCCGTTGCATTGTTCAGGAACGTTACGGAACTGAAAAAACTGGAGGAGCAGTTCGATTATCTTACCCCGGAACAGGTTGAGGCTATAAAGAGCTTCTGGAAAAGCTTCAGCCATGCGGACAAGTCGCCGCAGCAAAAAGAGTTTCTCCGGATTTGGGAGACACTCGCGGAGATATATGTAAAATTCAAAGAACTCCTTGCAGGCCGCGGGATTGCATACGAGGGAATGATCTTCAGGGATGTTGCCCTGGCAGTTGAAAAGGAGGCCCTCCCGGCTTTGCCCTATCAGAAAATATTCGTAGCAGGCTTCAATGCACTTACCGAATGCGAGAAGAGGCTTTTTGACTATCTCAGAAAAATGGATAAGGCTGAGTTTTTCTGGGATTATGATGAGCACTACACAGCCCGGCAGGGGCACCAGGCCGGTTTCTTCATGCGGGATAATTTAAGCCGTTATCCCCATACGGGATTCAGCCAGGAGATAAGTAACATCAAAAAAAGCAGTCCTTCGGCAGAAATAATTTCCGTACCATCCAACAGCGGTCAGGCCAAACTCCTGGGAACCCTTGGAGGGATATTCAAAGGTGATGATCCTGCCGCTACCGCCATAATACTTCCTGATGAGAGCCTTCTGCTTCCGGTACTCTCATCACTGCCCGGTGAGGTGACCGACATTAATGTTACCATGGGTTATCCGCTCAGGGATGGCCCTGTGTACGGTTTTGTATTAAACCTCATATCACTGCAGAAAAACTGCCGTACTGATGAAACGGGTAACCTGCTGTTCCATCACAAAGATGTACTTGCTCTTTCGCAACACCCCTGTTTCATCAAAGCAAGTCCCCGTTTTTCCCGGAAACTTGCCATAGATATTAATGAGAAGAACCTGGTCTGTATTGACAGCTCTTATCTGAACGGGTCGGTTTTCGGGGGACTGGTGTTCAGGTGGGCCCGGGAAGATTTGGCTTTTCTGGATTATATTGGTGAAATACTGACTTATATTGCAAAAACTTCGGTAAATAATGCGGTCCGTGCCGGGGATGGCGGAAAGGATACGAAAAGGGGTGATGATGCAGCAGGAGCATCTGGCATTGAAAATGCTGACAGGGCAACAGCCGTCGGTGGCAGGGAAACCGAAGATGCAGATGATAACGCCGGCTCCGATGGTTTCCCCGAAAGGGAATTTATTTACAGGCTTCTCAACGGTCTTCGCAGACTGAGTGATATTCTGGAAAATTCAGAGACGGAGATCAGGTTTGATACACTGGTCAAACTGATGAAAAAGGTGCTGCACGGTATTCGTATACCATTCAACGGCGAACCTCTCGGCGGGGTCCAGGTCATGGGAGTGCTTGAAACCCGGGCACTCGATTTTGAAAACGTTGTATGGCTTTCGATGAATGAAGGAGTATTTCCGGCCATGCAGACCGGTTCATCCTTTATCCCCTTTTCGCTGAGGAGGGGTCACGGACTGCCGGGAAATGAGCAGCATGAAGCCGTTTGGGCATATTACTTTTACCGTATGCTGCAAAGGGCCCGGCGCACAATAATTGTTTACAATACAAGGAGTGAGGGGTTATTTACAGGAGAGATGAGCAGGTTCATTTATCAGCTTAAATTTGACCGGCAATTCCATGTTAGTGAAAAAAGCCTGGTTTCCAATCTGCTCCCCCCTGATAACAAACCTGTCCGTATTGAAAAGACACCTGACATCATGAGGATGATGGAAAGATTTTCCGGTAATGCGGAAGGGAGCAGATACCTCTCCCCGGGGGCCATAAATGCTTTCGCGGACTGCTCACTGAGGTTCTATTTTCGCTATATCGCCCGCATTCCTGAACCCGGGCAGATTGTTGAAGAGATAGATATGGCAATATTCGGGAACATTATGCATAAGTCGGCTCAATTGATCTATGAACCATTTGCCGGCAATCTGGTAAGTGCAGAGGATATCGGTTCGCTGCTGGCTGATGGAGAAATGATAGAACAAAATGTTATTAAAGCCTTCAGTGAGGTAATGCCAGGTGGAGCAAACCGGGAAAACGACGGCCTGACCGGTATGAACAAAATAATATCAGGAGTTATAATTACGTATATCAGGGAGATGCTGGAGCGTGACATCCATCTTGCTCCATTTACCATTGTGGCACTTGAAAAAGAGTACAGGGCCTCCTTAACTGTTTATTCAGAAAACCGCGAACTGACCCTTAACCTTGGAGGTATTATTGACAGGGTTGATGAAGTTTCAGGTACTCTCAGGGTGGTGGATTATAAAACCGGAGGTGATGAGCCTGATTTTAAAACTGTGGAATCCCTTTTTGAACGCGGGAATTCAAAGAGGAGAAAAGCTGTTTTTCAAACATTTTTGTATGCCTGGCTGTATCTTGAGAATTCAGACAGATTAACTCCTGTAAGTCCGGTGTTGTACCAGATAAAGAAGTTTTTTGGCCGGGAGCAGCTTGTTATTTTTGAAAAACCGTCAAGATCTTTGAAAAAGCCTGTAAATGACTTTGCGGTTTACAGGGAAGAATTTGAAAACCGCCTCCGTATGCTTCTGGCAGATATGTTCAATTCGCAAACTCCCTTCGACCAGGTGGATGATCATGAGGTCTGTAAATATTGTGTATACAATAAGTTATGTAAAAGATAATCAACCGTGTCAATAAACCATACAGCTATGATTAATGATAAACTCATAAATCCACGCAGCATTGTTATTGTCGGGGGTTCAAATGATATTGGGAAACCAGGCGGAAAAGTCCTTAAGAATCTTATTGACAACAGCTATAAAGGCAGTATATATGTGGCCAATCCAAAAGAGGACAGGGTTCAGGGGGTTAAAAGCTACAGGAACCCCGAGGACCTGCCGGACTCTGACCTTGCAATACTCGCTGTGGCTGCCCGCCATTGCCTCCCGGTGGTTGAGTTGCTGGCTGCCAAAAAAAACACAAAGGCCTTTATTATTCTTTCTGCCGGGTTCTCCGAAGAGAGTGAAGAGGGTGCCCTGATTGAAAAGAAAATCGTAGATATTGTAAACTCTGCAGGTGCCTGCCTTATAGGACCAAATTGTATTGGTATCATGAACCAGTATCATAGCAGCGTTTTCACCTCTCCTGTTCCGAAAATGGACCCAAGTGGGGTTGACTTTATTTCCGGTTCAGGTGCCACTGCAGTTTTTATAATGGAATCAGGACTCCCAAAAGGGCTTAAATTTTCAAGTATCTACTCAGTAGGTAACAGTGCGCAATTAGGTGTTGAGGATATTCTTAAATATATGGATAAGAGCTATGACCCTAAAAGATCCGCCCGCGTTAAACTTCTTTATATTGAAAGTATAGACGACCCTGATAAATTACTGAAACATGCATCTTCACTTATTCGCAAGGGTTGTAAAATCGCAGC
>SLOS01000366.1 GCA_007132365.1 Bacteroidales bacterium
CGGTATCAGATTGATCATCTTGAGATGATAGTGGATGATGAAATATGGCCATTGCCAAAATATCGCGAATTGCTTTTCATAAGATAATCAAGAGGTTTTAGGTTGGTTTTTCATAAGTTTTGCCTACCGGGACAATATATTATGTCCCGGTTTTGTTTTGATTTAAAAATTTCTACTTTTACAAAATACAATTCTAATATCTCTTGAGATGAGGATCTATTCCACCCTTGCGGTTCTGTTTCTGGGACTGTTCTTTTTTTCGGATCTTTATGGTCAGTCCAGGCGGATTGAAAGAGCGGAGCGCGCCTATGACGCCGGAGAGTATTATGAAGCGATCGACCTTTACAGGGATGCTTATTCTGCTGTCAGTGACAGGGACATGCGAGCGGAAATAGTTTTTCTGATTGCCAAATGCTATATGAAAGTGTCGGATATACGGCAGACCGAAAACTGGTTCAGAAGAGCCGTTACACTTAATATTGACAATCCGGAAGTTTACTGGTACTATGGCGAGGCCCTGAAAATGAATGAAAAGTATGAGGAGGCCATTGAACAGTTCAATATCTTTAGTGAACTGGTACCGGATGATCCCAGGGGGGAAACCGGCATCGAATCATCCAGGCTTGCAATGCAGTGGATGGAAAATCCTACCCCCTATGAGATAACTGAGGTTAATTTTTTTAATTCAAGGGAGAGTGATTATTCACCTGCATTTGCCAACGAAGACTATAGCCTGGTTTATTTTACCTCTTCCAGGAAAGACAAGGGAAACAGCAGACATGGTGCAACGGGAGAATACTTTGCAAATATTTATGAATCCAGGAAGGACAGGCAGGGCAGGTGGAGCACTCCTTCAGTTCTCGACAACATAAATTCTGAATTTGAAGAGGGCACACCATCTCTTAATCAGGGTTACACCGTAATGTACTTTACCAGTTGCAAAGCTGTCCGGAGAAGAAACAATGGTTGCCAGATTTACAAGGCAACCCGCAGAGGCGACAGCTGGGGAAGTCCTGAGGTCATTGATCTGGCCCCTGATACGCTTGTTGCCGCGCATCCGGCAATTTCACCCGATGAGCTTACTCTGTACTTTGTCTCAGATATGCCCGGAGGAATCGGGAGAAAAGATCTCTGGAAGGTGACCCGCAGCAGCATAACCTCTCCATGGGGAACACCGGTCAACCTGGGCCCCGAAATTAACACAGCCGGTGATGAGGTATTCCCTTACGTTCATCCCGACGGAACACTGTATTTCTCATCAAACGGTCATCCGGGTATGGGCGGACTTGATATTTTCAGGGCCGCCAGAAGGGAAGACGGCGGATGGTTTGTTCAGAATATGGGATACCCGGTCAATTCTCCGGCCGACGATTTCGGGATAGTATTCGAGAAGGATATCGAAAGAGGTTTTTTCAGTTCCAACCGGGGCAGGCGAAGCACCGACAATATCTTCTCTTTCTATCTCCCTCCGCTGGTATTTAATGTTGAGGGCCTTGTGAAAGATATCGACACTGAAGACATCCTTCCCGGATCCAGTGTAAAGATGGTAGGAAGTGACGGGACAATTACCGAGGTCAACACCGGTGAAAAAGGGGATTTCCGCTTTATGCTCAGACCAAATGTGGATTACGTGTTCCTTGCCTCAAAGGATGGATACCTTACAAATAAAAGAGGGCTGACCACCAGGGGTGTGGAAAGCAGCAGGGACTTTTCAGTTACTATAGACATACAGTCATTTGAAAAGCCAATCGAACTGCCGAATATTTTTTATGACTTTGCCAGATGGGACCTGCGGCCTGAGTCCCTGGTAGCTCTTGACGAACTGGTGGAAACCCTGAATGATAACCCTCATGTTACAATTGAGCTGGCTTCCCATACAGATTCCAGGGGAGGTGCAGCCTTTAATATGGAATTATCTCAGAAACGTGCGCAGTCGGTTGTTGATTATCTTATCGACAATGGTATTTCACCGGACCGTCTGGTGCCGGCAGGCTATGGCAAATCAAGGCCGAGGACTGTTGATGAGCGTCAGGCCTCTGTATACCCGTTCCTGCCTCCAGGCACTGTGCTGACAGAGGATTTTATTGAGTCGCTGCCGACAGAGGAGCAGGTAGAGACTGCCCATCAGATCAACAGGCGTACTGAGTTTGAGGTCCTTTCGACTGATTATGAATGATGCGGAATCTCATCCAGCATTACAGACCACTCCTTTTTTGTCCTTTTGCGCCAGTCTCCTTTATGGTACAGGTAACTTGCTATGAGAGGAAGGACCGAGGTGGCTTCTGCATATACCATCTGTTCATAGACTGTATCTACTTTGCCCCATGATGAGGCTTCCCTGAGGGTTGAGCCGGAGCAGGCACCATCCCTGGCGTCTGCAACTGTAATTTGTACGGCATATTTATGCATTTCCACATCCTTTCCAAGTATTTCTGCACATATAACGGTATCCTGAGTGAAATTTTTAGGTACACCACCACCTATCATAAATAAGCCCGTTGCCGGGGCAGCCATCTTTATCCTGGTGAGTTCAAGAAAATCTTTGACTGAATCTATGGCTATATGGCGCCCGGGGTTGTCCCACTGGTGACTGACCAGTCCGAATCCTGCGCTGCTGTCAGTAAATGCAGGACAAAATACAGGCACATTATATTCATAACATGTCTGAACCAGGGAATCTTTCTTTTTGGCATTTTTAACCAGATATTTACCCATTTCCCGAATGAATTCACGTGAAGAGTAAGCACCGGGCTCCATATTATCAGCTATCTCCTTGATGGTATGGTCACATGCCTGCAACTCCTCTTCATCAATAAAGGTATCGTAAATCCGGTCTATGTAAAACTTGCGCAGCAGTTTATCATCAGCATAGGGTGAGCCCTTATAGTGTTTGAAACCCAAAGCTTCAAAAAAATCCATATCCACTATGGAGGCTCCGGTGGCAACAATGGCATCTATCATATTGCTTCTTACCATATCAACATACACCTGCATACATCCCCCGGCACTTGTGCTACCTGCAAGGGTGAGTATTACAGAGCAATCATCTTCCCGGATCATTTTTGTGTATATATCAGCTGCTGAAGCAGTGTCGCGCGATGTAAATGACATATCACGCATCGAATCAATGATCGGTGTTGCATCAAAAGATTTGATGTCTATATGTTTAACCGTTTCTTTCAGGAAATCTTTTTTTTCCATCATCTGAATTTTTATGTTGTTTGATTATAGTTTCTCATTATTTACTGAATTGCATGCTCAGTAAACTGTATATCAGCCTGGCTGCCATAAAATCAGGGGCCTTGTTTTCTTTCGATGGACAAAGTTCAACTACATCAAATCCAACAAGATTTTTCCGGCAGACAACCTCCCTGAGGAAGGAGATGATCTGATACCAGCCCATCCCCCCGGGCTCCGGAGTCCCCGTAGAAGGCATAACGGACGGATCAAAAACATCAAGATCTATTGTTATGTAAACGTTATCCGACAGGAGACCGGTTGCTTTTTTCATCCATTTATCATTATCATGGATATGGTGGGCGAAAAATACCCTGCCTTTATCCATTACCGGCAATTCCCCTGAATCAACAGCTCTTATGCCTACCTGCACAATTGAAGCAACTTCTCTTGCCCTGGCCATTACACAGGCATGGTTATTTTCTGAACCTTCGTATTCATTTCTGAGATCGCTGTGTGCATCCAGCTGCAGGACGGTCAGATCAGGATATTTTCGTGCGAACATCTGAATGCTACCGATTGAAACAGAATGCTCGCCACCGATAATCACCGGGAACTTTCCCCTCTCCAGGTAACCGCTTATCCGGCCCGAGACTGCCTTTATCATTTTCTCGGGGCTCTCATTTTCCATTACCGGTTCAGCAGTGTATATCCCTTTGAGATAAACCTCGCTTCCGGTTTCAATATCATAGAGTTCCATATTGGCAGAAGCCTCAAGTATTGCCCGCGGTCCTTTGTCCGCGCCCTTTATCCAGGTACTTGTCCCGTCGTATGGTACAGGAACTATAATGATCTCTGAGTCATCATTCCCGGAAAACTGTTCCGGCAAACCACCAAAATTTGTGATATAACTTTCCATATGTTCATTACCTATTTTATAAACGCAGGTCAAACACCCGGATTAGTTGTAAATTTCAGAAATCGGTTATTAATACCCAAGTATTTTAAGCATTGATTTATGGCTTTGTTCCTTGGCAAAAAGCTTGGTGGTTATTTCCCCCTCCTCGTCAAGATCTATAATAATATGTTTAGGGGCTGGTATCAGGCAGTGTTGTATTCCCCCGTATCCCCCAATTGATTCCTGGTAAGCACCAGTATGGAACAGTCCGATATACTGAGTTTCTCCGTTCTTTATTTTCGGAAGGAATATAGCATTGGCATGCGCCTCCGAATTGTAATAATCTTCACTGTCGCAGGTAAGTCCCCCGAGAAAGACCCTTTCATACTCCTCTTCCCAGTTATTTACTGCCAGAAGGATAAACCTTTTGTTCAATGCCCAGGTATCGGGCAATGTTGTCATGAAAGATGAATCTATCATATTCCATATTTCCCGGTCATTCTGCCGTTTTTGTCCCAATATCGAATATAGAACAGCGCTGCTTTCTGCTACTGTATATGATCCGAATTCGGTAAATATGTCAGGTTCGGGTATTTCGTTCCGTTCACATATGTTTTTTATCTGAGCAATGATCTCTTCGGCCATGTATTCGTAATCATAATCGAATGACAAAGAATTCTTGATCGGGAATCCTCCGCCGATGTTAAGCGAGTCCAGTTCGGGGCAAATCTTTTTAAGATCACAGTATACATTAACACACTTTGAAAGTTCGTTCCAGTAATAGGCATTGTCGGCGATGCCGGTATTTATGAAAAAGTGAAGCATCTTGAGCTCCAGATCAGGGTTTGGCTTTATCTTCTCCTCGTAAAAAGAGATAATATCGTTGTACCGTATACCCAGTCTTGAAGTATAGAACTCAAATTTTGGTTCTTCTTCTGCAGCAATCCTGATGCCAACCTTGTAATTGGTTTTGACAAGGCTGTTAAGCTGGTCAAGTTCAAGTTTATTATCCAGTACAGGAATGGTATTGGAGAAGCCGCCATTGATGAATGTGGCGATGTTTTCAATGTATTGCGGACGTTTGAACCCGTTACATACAATGTAAATGTCTTTATTGACCTGCCCCGTCTGGTAAAGCTCCTCTATAATGTTAAGGTCAAATGCAGATGATGTTTCAAGATGTACATCGTTTTCCAGTACTTTTTCAAGCACAAAAGAGAAATGTGAGCTCTTGGTGCAGTAACAATATTGGTAATCACCATTATAGTCGGCTTTGGCAAGGGCTACATTGAACCATTTCTTTGCCTGTTGTATCTGTTGGCTGATCTTTGGAAGGTAGGTTATCTTGAGGGGTGTGCCATACTGTTTAATAACATCCATCAGGGAGATGTCATTAAAGTATAATTCGTTATCCTCAATTTTGAATTCCCTTTGGGGAAATTCAAAGGTCTGCTCTATCAGGTCAATGTATTTATTCTTCATGACAAGGCACTGTTTTATGCTAAAATGATTGCAAATAAAATAAAATATCTGAATAAAAACGCACGAAGTCTTAAAAAAAAATAAAAGTAAATAAGCCGGATTCGAAATATTAAAACAAAGTAACTGATTCGGATATTGTGTTAATTGCGTATTTAAGTTCATTAAGTCATGCATCACATGTATATGACATCATTGCATATTATTAACAATGTATCAGATCATGCTTTAACTTAATATGGTTTCAATTTAGTATCTTTGCCGGGGCTACCGGATGGATGAGAAAAACAGTTCAGATCCTGGTTTAAAATTTAGTGTATGAGTAAGGATACAACAGTTGTTCTAAGAAATCTCAGGATCAAGGATTATGATGATATATCTGAGGCAATGAAAACAGCCTATTCCGGAATTGCTGAGGATGCATGGAAATATTCACAATTGAAAAAGCTTATAAATCTTTTTCCGGAGGGGCAGATCTGTATTGAGGTAAATGGCAGGGTCGTTGCATGTGCATTATCGATAATAGTGGATTATATCAAGTTCGGGGATTCACATACCTACCAGCAGATTACCGGAAATGAAAAATTTACCACACATGATCCTGAGGGAGATGTTCTTTATGGGATTGATGTTTTTGTGCACCCTGAATACAGGAACATGCGCCTTGGCCGGCGCCTTTATGATGCCCGTAAGGAGTTGTGTGAAAATTTCAATCTAAGGGCCATCGTTGCCGGAGGGCGTATACCAGGTTACCAGGATTATGCAGATGAATACACACCAAAGCAATATATCGAGAAGGTTGAAATGAGGGAGATATATGACCCTATTCTTACCTTCCAGATATCCAATAATTTTCATGTGAAGAAAATTCTAAGGAATTATCTTCCCGTTGACAGCGAATCCAAAACCTTTGCCACCCTTATTGAGTGGAACAATATTTATTATGAGGAGAAGGAAAAGGCAATCGGGAGAAAAAAATCTGTTGTAAGACTGGGACTTGTCCAGTGGGGGATGAGGAGTCTTCCATCAGTCGATGCGCTGATTGAACAGATGGAGTTTTTTATTGATGCGGTAAGTGATTATCAGAGCGACTTCATACTTTTCCCGGAGTTTTTCAATGCTCCCCTTATGGCAAAATACAATCATCTCGCAGAATTTGATGCGATAAGGGCCCTGGCCAATTATTCCGAACCTATAAGAAGCAAATTCGTTGAATTTGCGATATCCTACAATGTAAATATTATTTGCGGCAGCCTGCCGGTATATGAAGATGAAAAGCTTTACAACATTGCGTATCTCTGCCGTCGTGACGGGTCCTGGGATATGCAGTACAAGATACATATAACCCCAAGTGAGCATACAAGCTGGGGGCTCACGGGCGGAGACAGTATCAGGGTTTTTGACACCGACTCCGGGAAAGTCGGTATCCTGATATGTTATGATGTTGAATTCCCTGAACTGGGAAGGATAATGGCAGAAAAGGGATTGGAAATATTATTTGTCCCATTTGTAACGGATACACAGAACGGTTACAACAGGGTCAGGCACTGCGCTCAGGCCCGGGCCATTGAAAATGAGTGTTATGTTGCAATTGCCGGAGGCGTTGGCAATCTGCCCAAGGTTAACAATATGGACATTCAATATGCCCAGTCCGCCGTCTTCTCACCCTCCGATTTTGCTTTCCCCACAAATGCTGTTGTAAGTGAAGCAACACCCAATACTGAAATGATGATTATTGCTGATGTCAACCTTGACCTTCTGAAAGAGCTGCATGTCAATGGTTCGGTAAGGAACCTGAAGGACCGCAGAAATGACCTGTACAGTCTGAAATGGAAGAATAATGCCGGCAACTCAAAAATCAAAGGCGAAACACGCGTTCAAAGGTAATAACTAAAACAAAATGATATGGCTGAAAAGTCCCGGTATGATCAAAGAGGTGTGTCAGCTTCTAAGGAAGATGTTCACAATGCAATACGCAATATTGACAGTGGACTTTTTCCCGGAGCTTTCTGCAAAATAATACCTGATATACTTGGCGGAGATGAAGATTATTGCAACATTATGCATGCCGATGGTGCAGGAACCAAATCTTCACTGGCATATGTTTACTGGAAAGAAACAGGAGACATATCTGTATGGAAGGGGATAGCACAGGATTCTGTAGTGATGAACCTGGATGACCTGCTATGTGTCGGGGCAACGGACAATATTATATTATCATCAACAATCGGCAGGAACAGGAACCTTATTCCCGGCGAGGTTATTGCTGAAATTATCAACGGCACGGAAGAATTTCTGGGTGAAATGCGTGCCCTTGGTATAGGCATATATTCAGCCGGCGGTGAAACTGCAGATTTGGGCGATCTGGTAAGAACGATAGTTGTCGATTCCACAGTTGCCTGCAGGATGAAACGTTCAGATATTATTACCAACCGGAAAATAAGTGCCGGTGATGTTATAGTGGGTTTATCTTCCTCTGGCAAATCAAAATACGAGAACCAGTATAATGGCGGAACAGGAAGCAATGGTCTTACATCTGCAAGGCATGATCTTTTTTCTTACAGTCTTGCATCTCAATACCCTGAGAGCTTTGACCCGGGGATTCCGGCAGATCTTGTTTACAGCGGGTCACTTAAACTTACTGATAAGGTTGAAGAGGGTCTGCCGGATATCGGGAAGCTGGTTCTATCGCCGACACGGACGTATGCTCCGGTTGTAAAGGAGTTGCTCAGGCACCACCGTGGGAACATTCATGGCATGGTCCATTGCAGTGGCGGGGCACAGACCAAGGTGATGAATTTTGTCGATAACCTGCATGTTATAAAGGATAACCTGTTTGATCCTCCACTGATTTTCAGGATCATTAAGGAGCAGTCCGGTACCGGCTGGCCGGAAATGTACAAGGTATTCAATATGGGACACAGATTTGAGATCTATGTTTCTCCGGAAATTGCCGGTGAAATTATTGGTATTTCTGAAAGTTTCGGTGTTGAGGCCAGGATAGTGGGATATTGTGAAACATCAGAAAATAACAAACTTACAATCAAGTCTGAATTTGGTGAGTTTGAATACAATAAGGGATAATTGTGTTAAAAGGTTCTTGAATTTCAGAATTCCGGTTATTTGGTTCTGAATACTTTTTATGGGTTTTAATTGTAATTTTGTAACCGGGACCTGATATTATATATTGATTATATATTGCAATAAAACAATGGGCAGCAGCAATATTTTAGAAAAACTTGAAGGAGTAAGACTGAGGTTCGAAGAGGTTGAGCAGTTGCTTTCAGATCCGTCTGTTGCAAACGATATGCAGCGATATATAAAACTTAACAAGGAGTATCGCGATCTGGAGCCACTGGTCAGAACCTATAAGGAGTATAAAAATGTACTCAGCAATATCGATTCTGCAAAGGAGATTCTTGCAACCGAGAGGGATGAGGAAATGCGTGAGATGGCCAGGATGGAAATTGAAGAGTTGCAGGATCTTGTAGAACCGATGGAGGAGAAGATAAGGCTTTTATTGCTTCCGGCTGACCCTGAAGATGAAAAGAATGCCATTGTGGAAATAAGGGCAGGTACAGGAGGAGATGAGGCAAGTATTTTTGCCGGTGACCTTTTCAGAATGTACAGTAAGTTCTGCGAGACAAGAAAGTGGACGCTTGAAGTTACACATTATAATGAGGGTACTGCAGGCGGCTATAAGGAGATAGTATTCAATGTCAGTGGAAACGGGGTTTACGGTATTCTGAAATATGAATCAGGAGTGCACCGGGTGCAGCGGGTGCCGCAGACCGAAACGCAGGGCAGGGTGCATACCTCTGCTGCAACAGTTGCTGTTCTTCCCGAAGCTGAGGAATTTGACATAGACCTTAAAATGGATGATATCAGAAAGGATACATATTGCTCCTCAGGTCCAGGGGGGCAGTCTGTCAATACAACCTATTCTGCGATAAGGCTTACACATATTCCCAGTGGTATAGTTGTTACCTGCCAGGATCAGAAATCGCAGCTCAAAAATCTCGACAAGGCGATGGCTGAGTTGCGGACCCGCCTGTACAATCTTGAATACCAAAAATATATTGATGACATATCTTCAAAGAGGAAAACTATGGTATCAACAGGTGACAGGTCGGCAAAGATACGAACCTACAATTATCAGCAGGGCAGGGTTACGGATCACCGGATCAATCTGACGCTGTATAATCTTTCAGCCATCCTCGACGGAGATCTTGAAGAGGTGATTGATAAGCTTCAGATGGCTGAAAATGCTGAGCGACTTAAAGCGAACAGCGTATAATGACTAATTCAGGGCC
>SLOS01000219.1 GCA_007132365.1 Bacteroidales bacterium
ATATTCCCGAACCTGAGCTCAGGCAACATTGCATACAAGATGATGCAGCAGATAGGCGGTGCTGAGGCAGTGGGACCGATTCTTCTCGGTTTGAGAAAGCCAATTCATATACTGCAGATCGAGAGCTCGGTAAGGGAGATAGTGAACATGGCTGCCATTGCGGTGGTTGATGCCCAGTATTTGGAGAGAGGGGAAGTTGCTGACATTTAGTCAGTATTGCTGGTTTGAGATACTTGACAATAACCATTTCTTTTGGTAAATTTACCTGTATGGATCTTGAAATTTCATAACAGGTTTCCTGCAGAGGGCATGTGCTAATTCAGTATAAAAAAAGCGGAAGATTCATCTCAGCCCTTTGGCGGAGATCCCATTACAAGTATCATGGTTGAACAGCCTTTCACGGATCATGAGGTTTTTATCAAAAAGCTTACCGGCATTGTCCTTTCCAACCTGCAGAATGAGAATTTCGGGGTGGATGACCTTGCCAGGGAGGCAGGTATGAGCCGCTCGGCCCTCCATCGCAGGTTATTGCAGAAAAAGCGCGGGAATATCAGCCATTTTATCCGTGAGGTCAGGCTGAAGCGTGCAATGGAACTGTTACAGCAACATGCCGGCCACGCATCTGAGATAGCTTACCAAGTAGGATTTGGCAGCCCCTCCTATTTCAACAAATGTTTTCATGAGTATTACGGATACCCTCCCGGGGAGGTAAAGAGAAGATTTTTTCCGGAAGAGGGAACCCTTCCTCTATCATATGAATCCAATCCAGCTCATGTAACCAGTGCAACGGAAAATGCTTCGGAAGAAGAAGCTAAAGGTTCTTTAAAATCAGGAAGGTTCAAAAAACCTTACCTGGTTTCTGTTTCCATTGGCCTGGGTGCATTGATCATCCAGTAAGTATAACCGGAAGTAGTCCGCATCATATCCCTCTCTCCACCACAAAGATTCCGGGAGCAGTTTAAATTTTTACAATCCCCTGCAACATAGTTTAAAGAATTGGGAAAATATTTAAACTTTTTGCAACATGGTTGCTATGTGCTGCCCTGTTTCCTGGTCTAACTTTATACATAACTAAAAAAATTATTCACTAAAACCCATCATCATGAAAAAAGCAGTTTTATTGGCAGCACTATTCTTATTGTCAATGGTGCTGGTCTGGACGCAGGAAAAAAAGACAAAGGAGATCTTTATGATCGGAGTTGAGGCTCCTTCATTCGTTGCTCAGTCTACCAGCGGTGAAATTGATTTTCCGGGAGACTTTGGTCTAAGCTGGAAGATACTGATTGCACAGCCAAAAGCTTTTACACCTGTATGTTCATCTGAGTTACTCGAACTTGCATATCAGCAGGAGAGTTTTGACGCTTTAAATGCAAGACTGGTAATTATGGTTACAGATGAGCTGGAGCAGGGAAAGAGCTGGAAAATGTCAGTGGAAGAGGTTGATTATAAAGAGAGGGGAAGGGTGAAAGTTAATTTTCCCATTGTTGAAGATAGCTACTTTAAAATAGCAAATCTTTATGGTATGACCAATTCTGGTAAGAAAAGTGTTCAATGTATAAGGGGGGTATTTATAATTGATCCGGACAATAAATTAAAGTCGGTGTTTTATTATCCAATTGAGGTAGGCATAAACGTTGATGAATTGAAAAGGACCCTGGTTGCCCTGCAGACAACATACAATAACCATAATCTTGTTACACCGGCTAACTGGCAGCCGGGTGATGACCTGATGATTCCGGTTATTTCTGTAATTGAAAGAGAGAATATGGGTAACACGGAATCAGATCTTTACCAGTTATCATGGTTTATGACCTTCAAAAAAGAAAAATAAGAATCGGCGTTAAGTATTTATTATAAATAGCATTATTAATAAAGAGAATTATTAATCACCCTGTGATCAGCGTCTGATTATCTAAAAAACTCTCCCCTTTCAGGGATTGAGGACTGCCGGGCGGGCCTCGAGGTGTTTCTTCATCTCCAGCAGGGGCACCCCCTCCTCCAGCCATGCCGGGGCTTTCTCACCTTTAAGGTAGTGGTCGAGGTATTCCATCATCCGCACCGCATAGTCAATCTGGTTGGCCCTTTTGCGCAGCCCGTGGTTCTCACCTTCGTACTGCAGCATGATGACCGGCTTCCTGAGCCTCCTGAGGGTATTGTAATATTCAATGCCCTGGGTGAAGTCCACCGCCCCGTCCTTATCGTTATGCATCAGGAACGATGTATGGTATCCCCTCCATGAGTGGCCGTGAATGGCAATATTGTCCGGGTCGACGATACCGGTTTCAATTGCAGCGTCAACTGCCGGGAGCACGCACCAGACGGCCGACATGCCCGGATCGCTCCCATCATCATGTGCTTTTCCAGCAAAAGCCTGCGCTCGCCGGTGGTGAGATCGAAAACGTAAATATCTGCAAAGTTTTCACCGCTCAGGCTTCCCCATAGCTCATACTCCCTGTTGGCCAGACCGGGGGCGAATTTCTGTTTCGGGGCAACATTGACTGTCCTCGCCTCATCGTCTGCAAGGCGGATGAATATGTTATCCCTCACATGGTAAAGGGAAAGATAGCTGTAGTTTTTATCCGCAGTCTCACGGTTTTTCTGAACAGACTGGAGGCGGCTGTCTTTCCAGTGCCATAATACCAGATCGGGCTTTTCGCCGGTGTTTTTGGCTGATGCAATATTAACTGCAGAGTCGATCGTGTCATTATCAGAATCGCCAGCCCGTGACCCTCCCTGGTCCAGTTCAGATACCGGTATCTTTGGCCAGGGTATCCTGCTGACCGGTTATTCCGGTTTTCTGATATCCGGGTTCGTAGCTTACAGGTTTTGAGCTTTCGGCTGCGCCAGCTTCAGCGGCCTGCAGGATATAATTCCCCGAAAGGGTGAGGATCATTGCAGGTAAAATCACTCTGCGGGCAAAAAACTTTAAAAGGGTCATCATTTTAGGAGTTGATTCGGATAATGTTGCGTATTAGTGGGGAGTGCCCCGGGCTCGGATTAATTTAGGGTAAAAATAGAAAAAATGTTGGCCGGGGGTGAATAAAAAGGGTTATTTTCTTTTTCCACTGAAAAACTCCCTTAAAAGCGTGGCAGATTCATTTTCCATGATTCCCTTGACTATAACGGTTTTAGGGTGAAGGAGGTTCCCGTTGGTCAGCGTAAAGCCCCTTTTTTCATCCGGGGCTCCCCAAACTATCTTACCTATACGGGTCCAGTATGCCGCACCGGCGCACATCAGGCAGGGCTCAAGGGTTACGTACAGGGCACATTCACCGAGGTACTTCCCGCCAAGGAAGTTTGTTGCTGATGTGAAAGCCTGCATCTCGGCGTGGGCCGTGGTATCATTAAGGGTTTCGGTGAGGTTATGAGCCCTGGCTATAACAATATTGTTGCTCACAATGACTGCCCCAACCGGCACCTCATCCTTTTCAAGCGCTTTTTCAGCCTCCTTGAGCGCTTCTTTCATGAAATATGTATCCGAAAAAACAGGTATTTCCATAAACAGGTTTATTAGGGACGCGGAAAATTGTTTTTCTTACCGAATAAATGTAGATGAAATTTTTTTCATATTAAATTACCCACGGACAAATAAAAAAAATTTGGCTTATTTACAGGATAGATGTAAGTGCAAAAATATTCTTATTTTAGCAAACAAAAGAAAAATAAAAAGATGTACAGGACACATACCTGCGGAGAACTGAATCTGCAGCATACGGGAACCGGGGTGACACTGAGCGGATGGGTGCAACGCTCCCGTGATCATGGGGGATTGACATTCATTGATTTGAGGGATCGTTATGGTATTACACAACTTGTTTTTGATCTGGAAACTGATGCTGCACTTTGCAGGGAAGCAAGGAAACTCGGTCGCGAATATGTTATCCAGGCTGTTGGTGTGGTCAGGGAACGTTCAAACAAGAACCCCAGGATGTCTACCGGCGACATAGAAATTGATGTTAAGTCGCTTAATTTACTCAACGCGTCAATACTTCCGCCCTTTACTATCGACGATGAGACCGATGGCGGCGAAGAGCTGCGTATGAAGTTCCGATACCTGGATCTTCGGCGAAACGTGATGAGGAAGAATATGGAACTGCGGCACAGGATGGCCGTTGAAATAAGAAAGTACCTTGATAATCAGGACTTTATTGAGATAGAGACGCCTGATATGATTAAATCAACCCCTGAAGGAGCCAGGGATTTTGTCGTGCCTTCAAGGATGAATCCTGGAGAGTTTTACGCGTTGCCCCAGTCCCCGCAAATCTTCAAACAATTGCTGATGGTAGCCGGTTATGATAAATATTTCCAGATTGTAAAATGTTTCAGGGATGAGGACCTGAGGTCCGACAGACAGCCTGAATTTACTCAGGTGGACTGTGAGCTGTCATTTGCAGGACAGGAAGATGTGCTCAATACTTTTGAGGGTCTTGCCAAGCATCTCTTTCTGAAGATTAAAAACATAAGTTTCAACGGACCATTCCCAAGGATCACCTTTAAGGATGCAATGGACAGGTATGGCACGGACAAGCCCGATATCCGGTTTGGGATGGAGATCACCGAAATAACAGACCATACCCGCGGCAGGGGGTTCCCTGTATTTGACAATTCAGAATTTGTCGGCGCCATATGTGCGGAGAATTGCGCCACTTTTACCCGCAAGCAGACAGATCAGCTTACTGAATTTGTAAAAAAGCCGCAGATTGGTGCAGGGGGACTGGTTTATCTTAAGTACAATAAGGACGAAACCATTAAATCATCCGTGGATAAATTCTATGATGAACCAGCTCTGCGGAAATGGATTCAGGTAGCAGGTGCCCGGCCGGGAGACCTGATTCTCATCCTTTCGGGAGAAAGAGTTCCGACACAGGAGGCATTGTCGGAACTGAGGCTCGAATTGGGACGACAGCTTAAACTGTTTAATGACGAAGATTTCGCCCCGTTGTGGGTTGTTGATTTTCCGCTGTTCGAATGGGATGAGGATACAGGCAGGTTTTATGCAAAACATCACCCGTTTACCTCCCCCAGGCACGAAGATATACCCCTGCTTGATACCGACCCGGCTGCCGTATGTGCCAATGCATATGACCTTGTCATAAACGGTGTTGAGATCGGAGGAGGGTCGGTCCGTATCCACGACAAAAACCTGCAGAAAAAAATGTTTGAAAAACTTGGATTTACTGACGAGCAGGCTGATCAGCAGTTCGGATTCCTTATGGAGGCTTTTCGGTACGGTGCTCCTCCGCACGCAGGAGTTGCATTCGGATTTGACCGGTGGGTTGCCGTCTTTGCCGGGTGCCAGTCCATCCGCGATGTAATTGCATTCCCTAAAAACAATTCGGGCAGGGACCTTATGATAGATTCACCGTCGCCGCTTACTGCCGAACAGTTAAAGGAGCTGAGGCTTAAAACAGATGGGCCCTAAAACAGGTGTTTGTTAATCAGACATTATTTTTACACGGGATTGTTGTAATTTTAAAAAAACTCTCTTTCCTTTGCTAATTGTTGTTTGAATTAATCTATTAATCACTTTACATCAATGAAAGTATGAAAAATTATCTTAAAATGTCGCTGATAATTCTAAGCGTTATTATTATTCTTCCTGCAAAGGCTGATGAACCTGTAAGCCAGAATATTATTAAGGCTAACCTGTTCAGCCCGATTGTCCGTACCGGTTCATTTTTTTATGAAAGGGTGCTGAATGAGGACATGAGTTTCCAGTTGGGCTTTTTCTATACCGGAGCCTCAATTTCAGAGACCAGTTTCAGGGGAGTGGGTATCACCCCTGAGTTCAGGTATTACCTGTCCGAGACAAGACCTGCACCCTCTGGTGTATTTGTTGCTCCCTATGCCCGTTACCAGAACTTTAGCATTACTGCTGAAGGAGAATCCGGTAAGGGTACATTTTCAGGTATTGGAGGGGGATTGCTGGTTGGATGGCAGACATTGCTTAAAAACACTATAAGCCTTGAAGGCTTTATCGGACCAGCATATACTTCGGCAAATGTGAAAGTTACCGATGGTGATGAGGAGGATTTTGAATTGGGTTTCTTTGACGGATTTGGGGTGAGGTTCGGGTTCACGGTGGGGTTAGCTTTTTAGATACAGAAAATAATTCAGAAGCAGTTTCCTCAATGGATAAAGGACGCCGCAATTTTTTCAGATTATTTGCAGCCGGCAGCCTGGGAGCCGGATTATCTCCGGTCATGGCTGCCAATCTGGCAAATTTAACTGCCCGTCAGCCAACGGCCACAAATATTGCCGATGCGCTAAAATATCCGCGTAACGAAAACTCCATGCCGGGCAGGTACCCCGGCAGGGTTGTCAGGATAGTTGATGAAAATTCAATTGCCGAAGATGTAATACAGGAAGATGCAGTATATGAAATGCTTGAGGGAGGCATTAAAAATCTCACTGAAGAAACAGATACTTCACGTGCATGGCGACAATTCGTTTCACCTGGTGAGGTAATAGGCCTTAAGGTTAATCCCATCGGAGGGAAACTTCTTTCGACCAGCCATGCACTGGTTAAATCAGTTATCTCCCAGCTTGAGCAAAGCGGCATACCAAAAGAGAAGATTGTCATTTTTGACCGCCGGATGCAGCAATTGCTGGATGCCGGGTTTACACCCGGTAATTATCCGGGGATCACCATATGGGGGACCGAGCATGTTGATGAGAGCGGCTCTTATTATGACGAAAAGGGCAAACTTTACAGTCTGTCAAGGATTGACAGGGACTGGCACTACTGGGCAGATTGTGAAATGGATTATGATGATTATATGCTGCCTTTCATGGTAAACCAGGGTAAATACTCCTATTTCACCAAAATCGTTACCCGGCAACTTGACAAAATAATCAACCTCCCCATTATGAAGAACGCCGGTGCATCAATTACCCTGTGCCTGAAGAACCTGGGCTACGGAGTAATTACCAATACCAGCAGGCTGCATTCCACTCTGTGGGCAGAAACCTCTGCCCAGGTGTGCGCATTCCCTCCCGTGCGTGACAAGGTGGTTCTGAATATTGCCGACGGGATAAGGGGATGCTATGATGGTGGCCCAGGGGCAAACCCGCAGTTTTTCACCGATTACAGGATGCTTTTACTGGGCACTGATCCTGTGGCGGTTGACACGGCAGGTTATGATATCATAATAGGCAAAAGGATAGAGATGGGACGGCAGGCGGGTTTTGCCGATGTGGGGCTCCGGCAGATGCTGCTTGCTGAGGAACTGGGATTGGGAATTGCAGACCGGGAAAGGATTGATCTTAGAACTGCAGGCCGGTAGCATTTAAAAAAGTATTATTATATCTGAAATTTAATTCAATAATGAGACTGTCAGTCGCAGTATTAATTCTTTGCTTTTTTTCATGGACCCTGACCGCAGGGGATATGCCTGTTCCCACCCGGGAGGATATGCCCGGTTCTGATATTGTAAGGGAGGAAGTGTTTGTCGGCGGAGCACTTTGGGGACTGATCAACGGTGGTGCTGATCTCTACTATGAATACGGATTTGACCGTATGGCCCTCCAGGAGATAGAGTGGCAGGGAGAGGAGTTCCGGCTGGAGCTTTACCGTATGAAAAGCCCCGGTGCAGCTTTTGGTGTTTTTTCGGTTTCGGTGCACGGGTGCGAAGTCGGGGGACCGGCAAGTACGGGAGATTGCCTGAACAGGTTTCAGTACCAGCTATATTCCGGCAACTATTACCTTTCGCTAATAAACTATTCGGGCAGTGACAAAGCGAGGGAATTGTCAGTTGATATAGGATCAATCGTTGCATCTGCAAGCGGGGATATCAGGGTTGATCTGCCCGGGCTTTTCCGTCAGGATATGTTCAAAGAGATCATTGATGAGATAAAGATGATCAGGGGCATATTGGGTTTGCAGAATGCTCTGCCCCATCTGGCCTCTTTGTATGAGGGACTGGAGGATTATACCGTATGGTACATTGAACTTGAAGATACGGAGGGCAAGACGGAGATCCTGCTGACAGAAACCGGCGATTACTTTGACATTAATGCTTCAGACAGATTCGAATTACGGCTAGGGAAGGCAGGGTTTACTGCCGGGAGAAAAAATAACAGGATACTGGCGGTGAGATCGGCAGCGGGCAGAGAGCAGGATAATGAAATTCTCAGACTTATACCGGCCGGCTAAAGAAAAACAGTCTGCAGGGATATCCCTATTCTGAAGAGGCTATCCTTATTCTGAAGAGGCCATACCAATGAGTGTTGCCGGGGTGAACCTGGTAATACGCACATTTACAAAATCTCCAGGCTTAAGGCCATCTGACGGAAACACAGCGACCTTGTTCTGCGATGTGCGTCCAAACAGTTCGGTATCTGATTTCTTTGATGTTCCTTCAACAAGAACTTCATATGTCATGCCCAGATCAGCTTCCTTGCTTCTTGCAGATATTTTTCCCTGTAGCGCTATTATTTCATTGAGCCTCCTTGTCTTGGTCTCCTCGGGAACATCATCCTTCAGCTTTCTGGCAGCATCGGTACCGGGTCTTTCGTTGTATTTGAACATATAGGCAAAATCATAACCTGCATCTACAAGAAGACTGAGTGTCTGCCGGTGATCCTGTTCAGTCTCGGAGCAGAATCCTGCTATGATATCTGTTGATAATGCACAGCCTGGAATTATCCTCCTTATGGCATAAATTCTTTCAAGGTATTGCTCCCTGCTGTATCCCCTGTTCATCAGTTTTAAAATCCTGCTGCTGCCTGACTGGACGGGCAGATGTATATGCCTGCAGATGTTTGGGTGTCCGGCTATGGTATACAGCAGCTCATCACTGATATCCCTGGGGTGCGATGTTGAGAACCGTATTCGCATCCGGGGAAACATGGTGGCAACCTTTTCGATCAGATTCGCAAAATTGAGTGATTCGTCCTTTCCTTTGCTTTCCCAGCTGTATGAATTAACATTTTGTCCGAGCAGGGTAACTTCCCTGTATCCCTTTAAAGCCAGCTCTCCTGTTTCGTCCAGTATTGATTCAGGGTCTCTGCTGCGCTCCTCACCACGGGTATATGGCACTACACAATATGAGCAGAAATTATTACAGCCCCTCATTATCGAGACAAAGGCAGATACCCCGTTTTTATCAGTTCTTACGGGACTTATATCGGCATAGGTTTCCTCCCTGCTTAACAGTACATTTATAGCTTTCTGGCCGGTTGCGGCCTCTTCTATAAGTGCAGGCAACTCCCTGTAGGCATCAGGGCCGATAACCATGTCCACCAGTTTTTCCTTCTCCAGCAGTTTCTCCTTGAGCCTTTCGGCCATGCATCCTATAACGCCGACCAGCAACTCCGGTTTTTTGTTTTTTATCTGCCTGAAAACATCCAGCCTGCCCCATACCCGCTGTTCCGCATTTTCCCTTATTGAGCAGGTGTTGATAAGGATTAAGTCCGCCTCATCTATTTCTGAAGTAAAGGCAACGCCATTTTCCTGCATTATGGAGACCACAACTTCTGAATCACTTACATTCATCTGGCATCCGTATGTTTCTATGTAGAGCTTGCGGGGTTCATTATTACCAAATTCTTTTGCCATGGAACGAGGCATAATATATTTATTGTTCAAAGGTATCATGTAAGGATATGTAATTATCTGCAAAGTTACATTAATAATATATATTTGCTAAAAATAGATAACGCTATGTCAGGACACAGTAAATGGTCGACGATAAAAAGGAAAAAAGGAGCAGCTGATGCCAAACGCAGTAAGATATTCTCGCGTATTGTAAAGGAAATAGAAGTGTCGGTGCGTGAAGGCGGACCTGATCCGGAAGCCAATCCGCGGCTCAGGCTTGCAATAGCCAATGCCAAGGGTGTGAAC
>SLOS01000143.1 GCA_007132365.1 Bacteroidales bacterium
CAGCAATTAAAGAACCCCCGAGAGCGGTACCGTGAACATAACCCGTGAAGGACATGTCATAGAACAGAACCCCTGTCAGCTGGAACCCGGAACGCAGGATACCGGACATCAAACTTACCAGTACAAAAATGCCAAGTCTTTTCTCGTTCCTGTAGAGAGAAAGCAATGAGGTCAGGATTGACCGGTTAAGTCCCGCTATTACCAGGGATGGTCCATACTCACCGAAATTCTGAAGGGCTGGCTGGTTGAACAGTGAACCTATCAGGGGCGCGGCAACAATTGCAATACCCAGTAAAAGGAATCCCCTTCCTATTATTCCGCTTATAACAGTTGATACCAGTTTGTTGTAATTACTACGGCTATCTTTATAATCATAATAAAACCGTGCCAGTCCGCTCGACATTCCGAAGGTGCAGACTATGAACACAAATGAGATGATGGCCTCTGCAATTGCCAGGTAGCCAAAATCAGTTGTACCAAGACGGTTTTCGCCTTCGATGATGGGATATACAATAAGCTGAAGCAGGGCGGGGAACGCGGCAAAAAAGGTATAGATAGCAGTCAGCCGAAAATGCTCCTTTAGGTTTATCATTATCCTGTACCCGTAGTGATTGGTTAATTATTAGTTATAGGACAAGTAACATAAACTTACACTCCTGTCCGACTTTAAATGGTGAATAAAATAATGGGATTACCCCCAGAATGGTTTCAAAACATGTTGTAAGTTTGTTTTTGACTAACCATAATTCAACATTATGGATAAAAATACGGAAATAAAATTTGTCTTAATAAAATATCCAAAATTTATGCTTACAGTCGGAAACACTTCGTTTTTCCATAAAATTTTTTTCATCTGTTTGTGTGTAATTTTAGATGAAAAAAATTTCATCTACATTTGGGTTAAGTTATTAAAAACAGGTTGAGATATCCGACAGAATAATTATAATTATGAAACACTCATGCTTAGTTTTTAACACCCACGAGAATGATGATAATCATGAGTGTTCCATCTGGCCTTAAACAAAAAATTATGAACACATGAAAATGTTAATAGCACTTTCGGTAATTTATTTCTTTTTTATACTGACATTTTATTCTGCAGCTGCATCTGATGACCTTCAGGAACCTTACAGAGGATGGAAAGCTGGCGTTGCCAGTGTGGTGATTACCCCTGAAGAGTCGATGTGGATGGCTGGTTATGCTGCACGCAATCGTCCGTCTGAAGGAACTCTACATGATTTGTGGGCCAAAGCTCTGGCTTTGGAGGATTCAAATGGTGAACGGGCCATTCTTGTTACTAAAGATTTAATTGGTTTCAGAGGAGCTTATATGGCGGATCGTATTTGTAACCGTTTAAAAGAAAAATATGGTTTATCCAGAGCTCAGGTTATATTGAGTAGTTCACATACTCATACCGGCCCCGAATTGACGAGTACGCCTGATGGCTATTTGTTGGAGGAGGCAAATGGTCCGTATTCTCCCGAACAATGGGATAAAATCAGACAATATTCTGAAAAATTGGAGGATCAAATAGTTGCCCTGGTTGGCAAGGCATTAGATTCATTGGTCCCGGTTCAGATATATTCAGGTAATGGAGTTGCTCGTTTTGCTGTGAATCGACGTAATAATGTGGAGGCGACACTCAATTCTAGCACACAACTGACCGGACCCGTTGACCATTCTGTACCTGTTGTAAAAGTTGCAAAAACATCGGGCGAACTACTTGCAGTGGTCTTTGGGTATGCATGTCATGCTACTGTTTTAAGTTTTTATAAATGGTCAGGTGATTATCCGGGATTTGCACAAATTGCACTTGAAGATGCATTTCCCGGAACTACGGCTATGTTTTTTGCGGGAGCCGGGGCTGACCAAAATCCTTTGCCCCGCAGAACTGTAGGATATGCCCGCCAATATGGAAAAACACTTGCCTTAGCTGTAGAGGCAATCATAAGTGAACCAATGCGTGAACTATCGCCAAATTTGACAACTGCATATTCAAAAGTTGACTTAAAATTCGCCAATCCTCCACCAACTGAAGATGAATTGTTGCAGATACTGGAAGAGGACTCAGGTTATCCGGAATATCTTAAAGACAGAGCCAAATTACTCCTGGCTCAACTCGAAAAGGGTATGTCACTTATGACATCATATCCATATACGGTACAATTTTGGAAAATTGGCGAACAGAATATTGCAGTTTTATCAGGTGAAGTAGTGGTAGATTACTCAATCAAGCTTAAGCAAATTTTTGGAGAAGATCTGTTTGTAATGGCATATGCCAACGAGGGAATGGGGTATATACCATCAATCCGCGTTTTAAGCGAAGGGGGTTATGAAGGTTCAAGATCAGCGATCTTTACAACACCATGGGCACCAGATATTGAAATTAATATTATTCTTGAAGTCATCAAATTAGCTAAAAAAGCCGGGGAATACCACTACCTTAATCAAGATTAATTGGAAATTAACTTAACGAATGCAAACTTCACTTGCCCGAATGGATTAGTAAGGAACATGAAAATATATTTATGAAACCTTAAACTTGTTTTTGACAATTGAAGTAATACTTTAAATAAAGTGTTCAAATTAAGTCAATTAAAAAAACCCGAAATGGCAAAAAGAAAGTATTCACGACGTGAATTTGTAAAAAAAAATACCCTCGCAGGACTCGGGGCAGCTGTATCCATGGGTATGGCACCTGGGATATTAGCTAATTGTGCAAGTGACTCAACCGTTCCCGCCATACTTGGCGGACGACCGGTTCGAACAGAAGGTTGGCCATCATGGCCAATCTGGAATCCTGAAACAGATGAAGAACTTGTACTTAAGTCTCTGCGTAGTGGTGTGTGGTCTCGTGCCGATATCGTTACCGAATTCGAGGAAAAATGGGCTGAAACAGTCGGCGCTAAACGCTGCCTTGCAACTGTAAATGGCACAAATGCTCTTATTGCTTCTTTGGTTCAACTTGATATCGGAGGCGGGGACGAGGTGATTGTTCCGCCCTATACCTTTATTGCAACAGTACAAGCAGTATTAATGGCAGGTGCTATGCCTGTTTTTGTTGATACCGACCCTGAAACATTTCAGATTGATGTTCATAAAATTGAAGCTAAAATCACACCCAGAACGAAAGCAATACTGCCGGTTCACATCTTGGGTTTACCGGCAGATATGATCAAGATTATGGAAATTGCTAAAAAGCATAATCTCGTTGTGGTTGAAGATGCATGCCAGGCATGGCTGGCTGAGATCAATAACAAAAAAATGGGAACATTTGGTGATGCAGGATGCTTCAGCTTTCAGAATTCCAAAAATCTTGCTATCGGTGAAGGTGGTGCAATTGTAAGCGATAATGATGAATTCATGGACAGATGTTTCTCATATCATAATTATGGTAACCCCTATGGTGCTATAGTTGGGGAAGTTGGCGCAGGTACGGTTATATTAGGTACTAAGTTGAGAACCACAGAATACCGGGCAGCGATTGGGCTGCATCAATTAGCCCGTCTCGAGGAAGAAACCACTAAAAGGAATGAGAATGCTGCATACCTGAAATCTAAAATCAGGGATATACCTGGTATATTACCCTATAAACTTTACAAAAATGTCAACAGGGCAGCCTTCCACCTGTTTCCTTTCAGGTATAAGCAGGAGCTGTTCCAGGGTCTGTCAAGGGGAGATTTCTTTAAAGCTTTGAGCGCGGAAGGGATTCCTGCTACAGGTGGATACAGACCTCTTAATAAGATGCCATACCTGTCATATGCTTTAATGACGAAGAACTTCCAAAAGATGTACCCGCCAGAAATGCTGGATTATAGAAGGTACATGGAGCAAAACCAGTGTCCGGTTAATGACCGACTGTGTGATGAGGCAGTATGGATTTTCCATAGTATTTTACTTGGAGAAAAATCAGATATGGATGATATTGCCAATGCAATCGAAAAAATACATAAGAATGCCGGTAGAATTAAAAATAGTGTTTGAGTTCAGTCAAAAAGCAACGTTTCGTGAAATAATTAATTGAGGCAAACTGTTTTTTGCTACACACATTGGCTATTACAGTATTGTCGATGGCATGGAGATACCTGGAATACCCACTGATGGTTATAAACCTTATCGCGGGGGCCATATACTGGTATATGACATGAAAACGAAAAAAGGTGAATCCCTTTGTCTTGCTCCAAATGGTGAAGGAGTCCTGACAGCAACGATGGATACTAAGCGTGGTCTTATTCATTACCTTACCGGTGGACCGATATATGTTGATTGTAAACGCGTATGCGGAAAAGATTATATATCCAGGGGTGCGGCAAGAGGTCTTGAAAATCTACATTTGATTACCTGCGATATTTTATCAGGATTGTATATTGATCATGGTGCTATTTTTTATCCTGACGGAGAAAGGCCAACCTATGTAAATTCGATAACAGTGGGAGATGATGGGAAAATATATACACTGGCAAGAGTTTCTGAAAAAGGGCGTACCGATCTGATAAGTATTCCAAATCCGTTTATGAAATAAATAATATTATATCGAACTCACCTAAAGATTAACAATTTCCCTTATTTTTGTCGGATTAATCAAATCAGTTACCTGCGCTCCCCCTGCAATGCTGAAACCGGCCGGAGGAGTTCAGGAAGAATCAGGGAAACAAATAATTTTATGCAACAGGAAGATCTATTTAAAAAATTGACAGCACATTCCAAGGAGTACGGATACATATTCCAGTCGAGCGAAATTTATGATGGACTCAGTGCGGTTTATGATTACGGGCAGTACGGGGCCGAACTGAAAAACAACATAAGGAAATACTGGTGGGACGCCATGCTTCTGTTGAACGACAATATTGTCGGACTCGATTCCGCTATTTTTATGCACCCGGAAGTATGGAAAGCTTCCGGGCATGTGGATGCTTTCAATGATCCGCTTATTGACAACAAGGATTCGAAGAAAAGGTACAGGGCCGATGTATTGATTGAAGATTATATTGAGAAGCTGGAAGAAAAGATTAACAAGGAGGTCGGTAAGGCTGCGAAAAGGTTTGGCGATAAATTTGATGAGGCGATGTTCAGGCAGACCAACGCCCGAGTCACTGATCTGGCTGAACGCATTGGCAATATAATAAAGCGTTTTGTGGAGGCATCCGAAAAAAGTGACCTGCAGGAGATAAGGCAGATTATTGTTGATTGTGAAATTGCCTGCCCGGTATCAGGATCGCGCAACTGGACCGAAGTACGGCAGTTCAACCTCATGTTCGATACAAAGCTGGGTTCGGTAAGTGAAGATGCAAGTAAAATATATCTCAGGCCGGAAACGGCACAGGGCATTTTTGTCAATTTCATGAATGTTCAGAAATCCGGACGTATGAAGATTCCCTTTGGCATAGCCCAGGTGGGTAAGGCTTTCAGGAACGAGATTGTAGCCCGGCAGTTTATTTTCCGCATGCGTGAGTTCGAGCAGATGGAGATGCAGTTTTTCATCCGCCCCGGAGATGAACCGCAATGGTATGAATTCTGGAAGGAAAAACGTATGAGGTGGCACAAGGCTCTTGGCTTTGATGAGAACAAGTTCCGGTTTCATGATCACACCAAGCTGGCCCACTATGCTGTTGCCGCTACAGATATCGAATTTGCCTTCCCGTTCGGCTTCAAGGAGGTGGAAGGCATCCATTCCCGGACCGATTACGATCTGGCCCAGCACCAGAAATTTTGCGGACGGAAACTTCAGTATTTTGACACTGAGCTGAACAAAAGCTATGTGCCCTATGTGGTTGAGACCTCTATCGGACTGGACAGGATGTTTCTTACAGTGCTTGCCGCCTCATATAACGAAGAGAAGATCAAAAAGGAAAATGGCAGGGAAGAAGAGAGGGTAGTGCTTGGTTTGCCTCCTGCACTTGCTCCGGTAAAACTGGCAATTTTCCCTCTGGTAAAGAAGGATGGCCTGTCTGAGATTTCGCAAAAAATACGTGACGACCTGAGGTTTGATTTCAGTTGCCAGTACGAGGAGAAAGATTCGATAGGCCGCCGCTACCGGCGCCAGGATGCCATAGGCACACCGTTCTGCATCACAGTAGATCACCAGACAAAGGAGGATGAGACCGTTACCATCAGGTACCGCGATACCATGGAGCAGGAGAGAGTGCCGGTAGGGAAGCTGAGGGAAATAATCGGCGAGAAGGCGAGCATGAAGAAATTGCTTCAGAGTCTCTGACCTCTCTGCGCACACGGGAATCTTGTTACTTAGTCCGGGTTTAGAGTTTTCCTTTCGGGGAAAGGAACGGAGCCCTAATAACAGTAAAAATTCCGGCTTGGTGAAAAAAGTTCTGATCATAACCTATTACTGGCCTCCCAGCGGAGGAGCCGGAGTACAGCGGTGGCTTAAATTTGCCAAATATCTGCCGGAGTTTGGAATTGAACCTTATGTCCTGACCGTTGATCCCGGTTTTGCTTCATATCCGCAGACAGATAAAAGCCTTGAAGAGGAAATTCCGGGAAACCTGAAAGTTTTTAAAACCAGATCCCTGGAAGTGCTCCGCATTATATCGGGTCTGTTTGGAAAGGATCAGGTCCCTTACGGAGGATTCAGCAATATTGAAAATAAGGGTTTGAAGCAGACTGTTTTGAGGTTTATTCGCGGAAATTTTTTCATTCCAGATGCCCGTATCGGGTGGAAAAGGTATGCTTTGAAGAAAGCACGGGAGATTATCCGGCATTATGATATCCGAACTATCGTCACCACCGGTCCGCCCCATTCAACGCATCTTATCGGACTGAAGCTCAAAAAGAGGTTGCCGGTAAAATGGATAGCCGACTTCAGGGATCCGTGGACGGATATATATTATTATTCCGATATGCTTCATACGCCGGTTGCAAAATCGATTGACCGCAGAAAAGAGAAGATAGTTCTTGAAAATGCAGACAGGGTAATTGCCATCAACAAATCTACCAGTGAGTTGCTTAAGAGTAAGATCAACATCAGGGATGAAGGTAAATTTACTGTTATCACCAATGGTTTTGATGAGGATGATTTCAATATTCCTGTCTCACCTGCCCGGGAGTTTATAATAACCTATTCGGGGAACCTTTCAGAGCATTACAGGCCCCGGGTTTTTTTCAAGGCACTTTCAAGGGTGAAGGCCGGGCACCCAGGCATCAGATTCAGGTTCCGTGTTGCCGGCTGTATATCCCCTTTCACCGAAAGGGAAATAAAAGAGCACGGGCTAAATGATATTTATGAGAATCTGGGCTATGTGGGTCACCAGAAACTAACAGGGTTGCTTAAAAACAGCACCGTTCTTTTGTACGCTTTCCCGGAAACAGTCAGTTACAGCGGATCTTCGGGTAAGCTTTATGAGTACCTTGCCACGGGAAGACCGGTTATTTCAATAGATTCGCCGGGCAGTGATGCCGCGGCTATCATAAGGGAGTGTGAGGCGGGGAAGAACTTTTCACGGGATGATGAGGCCGGGATGTTTGAATACCTGTGCCACCTGGTGGAAGTATTCAGTATGGGGGGGGAAGTGAAAGCAGGAAACGGACTGCACAGGAAATATTCAAGAAGAAGACTGGCAGCTGATCTTTCACGGTTATTGATATTCTTATTTTTGTGTTAACAGTTTGGAATGTTTTATGATACTGATGCAGAAAATGCGAATAGTGATTACCGACGTATATGACCTTAAATATAATTACGGAGTGCAGCGTCTGGTACTTACCCTTATCGACAAAATAAAAGAAAAAATTCCCTGTGCGGAGTTCATCATGCCTGTGCAGTCTGCATACTGTAACCGGGCTAATATAGAATTTGCCGGCAAAAGAGGAATACGGCTTGTTAAGTACTGGAAATACAGTTTTGTATTCGAACTGATTCATCCGTTGCTGAAATTGGCGGGACTGTTACGGAACGACCCCGACGATGCCTGCGGCCCAAATAATCATGATAATGGGCGAAAGTGTACTGCTCTCGAAGGATACCGTGCACTTATCGCTTCAGTAAGTGAAGCCGGGATGGTGATAGATGCAGCCGGAATAGAATTTATTGGCAACAGCGGGTTAAAGAATAAGTGGGGGGAGCTGCTCTTCTGCCGTATGTTCCAGAGACTGGCGAAACGGTATAAAAAACCTTATTTCAAATACACCAAATCGTACGGTCCCTTCGAAGGGTTACTGTTCAGGTCAGTGGTAAAAAAGCTGCTTGAGAAGTTGCCCTTCATCCTGGTGCGCGGCAGGAACAACCTTGAAAGCATGCACAGGCTCGGCTTAAAGACGCAGCTGTACCTTTTTCCCGATATCTCCCTGGTGCTGAAACCTGCTCCGGCTGAGTGGGCCGAACGGTACCTTGGGTCACTGGGGATAGATATTTCAAAACCACTTACAGGCATATCGCCAAGCCGTGTGCTCAGCCGCATTGATTCCGGTGGCAGCGACAATATTACCGGAATGAATCACAGGGAGCTTTGCATAAGACTTATCAATGAGTGCAGCGATAACGGGTCGCAGGTGCTTGTCATCCCACATGCAATTGACAGGATTGACAAAAATAAATGCGACAGGCAACTGGCCGCCGAACTCCTTGAGGAGGCGGGGCATCCCGAAGGTGTATTCCTTGCAGGTGAGGGGCTTTCATATAGTGAAGTCAGGGCTCTCATAGGCAAGTTGTCTTATTATATTACCGGCAGGTATCATTCTGTCGCATCGGCGCTTTACATGGGGACCCCGGTTGTCAGCCTGGCCTGGCATGTAAAATATACCGACATAATGGGCGAGTTCCTTGACGACCCCCCGGTGATAGATTCCCGCAACACCTCAATTGATGAGGCTTGTAGCCTGATAAGGAAATTCCGTGATGACCTGTCCTGGTTCGACAGGGAGAAGGTGCGGGAGAACAGGGAGAGAATTGGCAGGGAGGTTGAGCGGAGCATTCAGATGATCCTTGAAAGCACCCTGTAAATCTCAGTGCGGTAAATAACTGCCAATCCCCTCATTCAACAAATCTTATTGAACTGAAACTCAAGAAGAAGCTGCCGGTAGTATATCCACTTCCACCAGTTGGTAAAGGTATTCAGTATGGGGGGAGAAGTGAAAGCGGGAAACAGACTGCCAAGGAGATATTCAAGAAAGAACCTGGCAGCTGATCTTTCACGGTTATTGCAGGCAGCCTCCTGGTCCCCATCCAACCTCACATTGGGGATTAATTCCACGATTTACCTTTACGGACAGGGGATCCGGTTATTAATGACCATTTCTTTAAATCAGTATAATTGACTATGGTTATTGATATTCTTATTTTTGTGGTAACAATTTGGAATGTTTTATGATGTATATCCAGAACTTTATCTTTTATTGATAACATTATGGCAGAGGAAAAGGAAAACAACAATAAAAAATGGCATGCGATGCCTGCCGAAGAGGTGGTTGAACAATTAAAGACCAACACTCAGGATGGCCTGGGCCCGGATGAGATTAAAAAGAGGCTTGAGAAATACGGCCGGAATGAGATTCCCAAAGGCAAAAAAAGGAGTGCCTGGATGCGGCTGCTTATGCAGTTCCACAATGCCCTGATCTACATACTTATAGCTGCTGCTATTATTACGGCTCTCATGGATCACTGGATCGATACATGGGTTATCCTGGCTGTGGTCCTTGTAAATGC
>SLOS01000385.1 GCA_007132365.1 Bacteroidales bacterium
CATCACATAATCAGCAGACTGGAAGCGGTTGGCGGAGAAATCAATGCATATACCGGAAAGGAAGAGACCTGCATATACTCCTCTTTTATGAAAGAGGATTTTGAACGTTCGCTTGAATTGATTTGCGACATGACATTCCATTCCATTTTTCCTGAAAAAGAACTTGCCAGGGAGAAACAGGTAATAATTGACGAGATTATATCATACCGTGACAATCCATCTGAACAGATTTTTGATGATTTTGAGGAACTTGTATTCATGGGTGATCCCATTGGCAGGAATATCCTTGGTACACCAAAGATTCTGACAAGGTTTACGCGTGAGGATATCATTGATTTCATGGCAAATAATTACCGGACCAATCAGATGGTATTCAGTTCCGTTGGTAATATAGATTTCAGAAATGTTTTGAAATACGCTCAGAAACACCTTGCATGCATACCGGCAAACAAATCTTCCACCGGCAGTAACGGACTGATAAATTATAACCCAGAATTCAAAACAGTTAAGAAAAGGACACACCAGGCACATTGCATAATCGGGAACCTTTCATTTGACCTGCATGACCGGCGCAGGATGTCGATGATACTTCTTAACAATATTCTTGGGGGCCCGGGCATGAGCGCACGGCTTAACCTCGCCCTGCGGGAAAAATCAGGATACGCATATAATATAGAATCGCATTTTACCGCATATTCCAATACCGGTATTTTCACGGTCTATTTCGGAACAGACAGAGAGAAGCTGGACAGGTGCCGCTCACTGGTTCACAAGGAATTTGAGGGTTTAAGGAAGAGCCGGATTGGTTCAATGCAGCTTAAAAAGGCCAAAAGGCAACTTAAGGGGCAACTCACAATAGGCTGGGAGAACAAGGAAAACCTTATGATGGCAATTGGAAAGAGTTATCTGCTGTTTGACAGGGTAGACAGCATGGAGGATGTATATGGTAAGATTGACAGGATAACAGCGGATGAATTGCTGGAAGTGGCAAATATCGTACTCGATCCGGGTTCACTTTCAGAACTGTCATACATATAATTATTATACTTTATGGCTTCATGGACTACGGGAGAGAAAAAGAAAAATATATAATTCGTAATTGCACCCCTGAAGATCCGCTTCTTGCTGAACTCAACAGGCAAACCTGGTTGAAAATTCTCAATCCTAAAATGCTTTCGGGACATTACCAGGGAAAATTACTGGAAATGATAAGCAGAATGATCAACCCCTCGCAGATTCTGGAGATCGGAACATACACCGGCTATTCAGCAATTTGCATGGGGCGCGGACTAAAGGAGGGAGGGCAGCTTCATACAATAGACGTAAATGATGAGATCAGGGACTTCGCATTCGATTTTGTCCGTAAATCAGGAATGCAGGACAGGATAATCATGCATACCGGTGACGCGCTGAAAATAATCCCTGACCTCAGTGGACCGTTCGACCTTGTCTTCATTGACGGGGAAAAATCTGAATACAAAGATTATTACAATCTTGTATTCCCAAAAGTCAGAAAGGGAGGATTCATTTTAGCCGACAATGTTTTATGGGATGAAAAGGTTTACAGACCCGAATACGATAACGATGAATATACTGTCTTTATAAGGGACTTCAATGAAATGATCAGTCGCGACGAACGGGTTGACAACCTGCTGCTGCCGGTCAGGGACGGACTGATGATAATCAGGAAAAAAGATCCTGATGCATAAATTATCCTGAAAAACCTTCGGATTGATTATTTAAAAGAACTTTTTATTGTTTTATTTGTTAGTTGTTATGTCTCCACAGACAGGACAATGTTAATTATTAATATAACCCTAATTAACAAGCATATATACAAGCATTGATTTCAATTCAAGAAATACTTCGGATAAACTTGTATAATAAAAAGGATTAAATCTTTAACATAACAGATAATAATGGCAAGATATTCAATAAAAGACCTTGAAGAACTTTCAGGAATAAAAGCCCACACCATAAGGATATGGGAAAAACGTTACGGGATAGTAGTTCCCGATCGGACTGATACAAATATCCGTCTCTACAGTGACGATGATCTTAAAAAACTGCTGAATATTTCAATCCTGAATAAGCACGGGCTTAAGATATCACATCTCTCCAAACTAACCCGGAGCGAGCTTAAGGAAAAGGTTATACATATATCCAGGGATTCATCGGACGCTGAAATACATATAGAAACCCTGATTATTGCAATGCTTGAACTTGATGAATGGAAATTTGACAAGATACTGTCAGATTCAATAATAAAGATAGGATTTGAGGAAACCCTGGTTCAATTGATGCATCCCTTTTTTGAGAAAATAGGTTTACTGTGGCAGACAGGTTCAATAAATCCTGCACAGGAACATTTCGTATCCAACCTTTTACGTCAAAAACTGATAGTTGCCATTGACGGGCAGGCCCCGGTTACAAGAGAAAAACCCTTAACCTTCATATTGTTCCTGCATGAAGCAGAACTTCATGAACTGGGCCTGCTCTTCTATTCCTACCTTTTGAAAAAAAACGGGATAAAGGTTATATATCTGGGACAAGCAGTGCCTTTTGAGGATCTGGAAAAGATCATGCAGATCCAGAAAGCGGACTACTTTCTCACATCATTCACTACAGGGATAACAGAGAAAGACCTCAGGCACTACCTGATGAACATGTCAGAAACTTTCCCTGAACAGACGATATTTTATACAGGTTATCAGGTTGCCAAAATTAATGGCTCACTGCCTGAAAACCTTGTAAAATTAGAATCTGTAAAGCAGTTCCAGGAAATCATCAGAACTCTTTAAATTATTTGATAACATAATCTCCGGCTGCAGATAATCACCGGGTTACTTCAAAGATTTCACCCGCCAGCCATCCACAAGACCGGCCACACCTTTTTTCTGTCAAACAAGCCGGCAAGTTCCTGTTCAACCAAAACAAAAAGTCAGCTTTTATTACCAGCTGCAGTTAAGCATTTTACAATGCTGCTGTTTATGACAAACCAATCAGGATATATTTTTTGTTTAACTTTATGGTTTTTACGATAAACATATATTATTTTTAAAGATTCTATTTTATTATTATGCAGTCATTTACAAGCTATTTAACATTTATTTAGACTTTTTATTGATTAAATATTTGTTTTTTGTTTATATCCATTGTATATTTGTTAAACAATTAAACCCGAAAAAATAAACAATTATGACTGCAGTAGAATTCAATCATCAACTCGTAAATCTCGAGAAAAATCTTGAAAGATTCGCATACAGCCTGACTGCCAATCATGAGGATGCACGTGATCTTGTTCAGGAAACGTTCCTTAAGGCATTAACATACCGCGAACAGTTTACTGATCAGTCCAATTTAAAAGCATGGACTTTCACTATTTTGAAAAATACATTCATAAATAACTACAGGAAATCGGTTAAACAAAATACAACGTTCGATAATACAAAAGATTTGTACTTCCTGAATAAGGCAGAAGAATCGGCCGGCTCAAAACCGGATGCCGGAATCTCAGTTGAAGAGATAAATAAAAAGATCGAGTCCCTTGAAGATGAATTCAGGATCCCGTTTGAAATGCATACCTCAGGTTATAAATACAAGGAGATTGCCGAGGAAATGAATCTCAACATAGGTACTGTGAAAAGCAGGATCTTTTTCTCAAGAAAGAAACTAATGAAGGCCCTTGAAGAATATGAGCCGGGAAAATCATGATCTCCTTTGGCTTTGGCAACTGATTTCAGGATGACTCCTCTTCAACCTCAACTCTCAGAAGATGGATAAGAGGCGTGCCATCTCTGAGCTTCAAAAGGAAGTAAATCCTGAAATCACCGTTTTCAGTCTCCAGATTGCCAATAGCATACCTCGACGTCTCTTTGCCTCCCTGGTGAAGCAGTTCAAATTTTACAGGTTTATTTGCCAGAAAAAAATTCCTTAAAATAAGTTCGGCCTGAGATTTGCTGTATACATCTTCGTTATCAAGCACAACCAGTTCAATATTGTTGTTGAAATGCCGTGCAAGCTCCCGTGAATTGCCCTTTTTGAAAGATTCCGTTATTCCTTCAGGAATTTCTCGCGACAGGGAAGCTCCGGTCAGCACAACACAGAAGAAGGTATAGATTAACAGGACCATAAGTCGATTCTTGATCTGCATCTCAAATATGTTTAATCAATTAATAAATAACTGTGATAATTAACACCGGCAAAAAAACTGAGCATCATTAACAAACCTTAAAAATGATTGCATCTGTGATTATCATCTTCCTGGGAACCCGGGATAATGCATCAAAAAGCGAGCCAATTATGCTATATCCGGGGCTCATTAATTAAAAAAAGTATTCATTCATGAAGTTAACCCTTCTTTTTACCGGTAAAACAGAAGATTCCTATCTTAAGGAGGGAATTGAGATCTATGCAAAAAGGCTTAAACGTTATTTTCCATTAGATATAAAAATAACTGGAGAATCCGTTAAAAGGTCAAAGCCCCCTGCAGGCAAGGCCAGGATCCGCGAAAGCGGAAAAATTACAGCTGCATTAAGCCGCTCATCATACGTTGTGCTTCTTGATGAAAAGGGGAAATCTTACAGCTCTGAAGAATTTGCACGCTTTATTGAGGATAAAATGAACCGCGGGTACAGGGAACTCGTGTTTATTGCCGGGGGTGCATATGGATTTTCCGATGAACTTTACGGCAAAGCAAACCATAAAATATCCCTTTCAGATATGACATTTACACATCAGATGGTACGCCTGATACTGGCTGAACAATTATACAGGGCCGCGACAATTATCAGGGGTGAACCATACCATCACGGATAACAGATACTATGAATCAATTTTAATTGGTATTAATATTGTATAAATTATCTTTATAGGGACTTCATGATTATGTCACAGGTAAGAAACATAATATTCAAATACCGGCTTCTGCTTATTGCATTTATTGTATATGCATCGGCAGCGGTACTGGATAAAAACTCGGGAACCCTTGATTCTGAAAAGGTAAATACCACCCACTTTCAGAAAGTTCTTGACGGTAAATATAACAAAGCACATGAAAACCTTGCAAAAATTGAAGCTATTATAAAAGAACAGGGGCTGGACGGATTTAAGGCCAATTATGCAGAACAATTCTACGGGTTATATGAGAAAAGCGGCATAGTAATACTCGGTTATCATGATAAGGTACTTAAATTCTGGAACAGTAACGTCCTGCCCCTTCAGATAGATGACCCCATCGCAGAGACAGACAAAGAGGTTATCAATCCCGGGAATGGCTGGTTTGTGGTTACCCGTCGAAAGACAGATGACTCTTTGAACCTGATGGGACTTATTCTTATAAAGCACGATTACGTGTTTGAAAATGAGTTCCTGGTTAATCAATTCCATCACGACTTCAATCTGTTTCCTGAAGCAGAACTCAATCTCAGTCCCAAAGGAGAAAATCATATCAAAAATCCCGACGGCGTCTTTCTCTTCGCGATTGAGGAGCCCCAACCACCGGTATACCGCAATACTTTCTCCCGGTTTACCTGTTTTATGTATTCTGCAGCATTTTTTATTTTCCTTCTGTTTCTCTATCAGAGTTTCACTGTTTTCAAATTCAGCAAATACCTCTCCAGAAATACATGGTTCCTGCTGGTGGTTTTGCTTCTGGTGATAATCCGGTATCTTATGCTTGATTCAGGTTATCCGCAAATCTTCAAAAATTTCACCATTTTTCAACCCCAGCATTATGCAAAATCATCGTTATTCCCCTCGCTGGGCGATTTTCTTATTAATGCAGTCATTATACTGTTCATTGCCATCATTTTTTCTGTCCACTTCAGGTTGCAGGACAGGGAAACCAATCCCCGCAGCACGAAAAGCATAGCCCGGGTAATCATGTTGAGCCTGTTGCTGGTTGGGTTCATGCTGTTATTCCACTATATGTTCCACGGTCTTATTCATAATTCGAACATACAGATGGAGGTCTACAACTTCTTCTATCTAAACCTGTTAAGCTTTATAGCTTATCTGATATTAGCTCTTCTGATTGCATCCCTGGTCCTTTTTACCGACCGGATAGTATTTCTTGCATCAACCCTGGTAGAAATCAGAAGCTTTGTCTTTATAATTTCTGTTACTTTTATCTCAGGAATAATGATCTACGGCGCTGCCGGGAACAACATCAACCCCTACGCAATTTTGTTTTTCATCGTCCTTGCCGGAAGCATAATCGGTATAAGATACTTCAGGTACCGCTACACCTACTCATTTCAGGTCTTTCTTGTTCTGCTTCTATCAGTTTTCACCCTTGCTTTTATAACAAATGAAAGCCGGATTAAAGAGAAAAACATTAAGCAGGTACTTGTTGTAAACCTTGCAAATGAACGTGACCAGATTGCCGAATACCTTCTTGAGGAGATAGAGGCCGGGCTAAATGAAGACAGTGTCATGATATCAGCCCTCTCATCAATGTATTATGATGATTATGATCTGTATGACTATCTGGAAAGCAATTATTTCAACGGATATTTCAGAAAATATGATTTGCAGAGTGTAGCATGCGGCCCTGATTTTGATCTCTGGCTGGAGGATATGAATGAGCTCGTAGAATGCTACCCTTTCTTTTATGACATGATTGATGATTTTGGAGTACCCGTATCTCCAGGTTCCGGATTCTATTTTCTTGATAACCTGACCGGCAGAATAAGCTACCTCGGCACTATTTCATATGAATTTGATGAATACCCATGGGAAAAAAACCTCTTTATATCGCTCGACAGCAAATTGCTTACCGATCAGCTGGGTTATCCGGAACTGCTTATTGAGGGCAAGTTCCCGGGAAACCCGGTAATGGCACATTATTCTCATGCAAAGTACAATAAAGATCAGTTAATTACACGTTCAGGAACCTATTCATATACCCTCAATCTGCAATTTGAAACTGAACAGGGTGAAGAGTTTTCTTTTGTAGAAAAGAACAGATATGAGCATCTTGTATATCAGATCGACAGGGATAATGTAATCGTTCTGAGCAATCCCAAAACCACCACGATTGATCTGCTGACTTCATTTTCATACAGTTTTGCATTTTTCTACCTGCTATACAGTCTGGCGCTCCTTATCTGCAAATACCCTGTCAATATCAGAAAGTGGCAGATAGATTTCAAGAACAAGATTAAATTCTCAATGATAGGTGTGCTTTTCCTTTCGCTTATTATAATTGGAATCGGCACTGTTTATTATAACATCAGGCAATTTGAGAATAAGCAGTATGAAAATATAAGTGAAAAGATCCAGTCGGTCCTCGTTGACATCGAATACAGGCTGGGTCTGGAAAGGGAATTGACCCCTGAAATGAGGGATTATATAACCGGCCTGTTGATGCAGCTCTCAAACGTATTTTACTCCGATATTAACCTGTATGATATGCAGGGCAATCTTTATGCTTCATCACGTCCTGAAATATTTGAACTGGGACTGATAGGAGAACAGATGAATCCGGAAGCATATTCGGAGATGCTGCTCAAAAACAATGCAAGGTTCGTCCATAAAGAGTCTATAAGCAACCTCTCCTATCTTTCTGCATACGTGCCTTTAACAAATGCCGACAATGAAATTCTGTCCTATCTGAACCTGCCATATTTCACGCGGTCATCTATCCTCACAAAAGAAATATACACCCTTGTAGTTGCAGTGGTCAACATCTACGCAATACTTATCCTGATTACCATCCTTATAGCAATTATCATTTCCAACACAATCACAAAGCCACTTCAACTAATACAAAACAAGCTCCGCCAGCTTTCAATCGGAAAGAAAAACGAACAGATAGATTATGAAAGTGATGATGAGATAGGCAACCTGATAAAAGAGTATAACCGGATGGTAGAAGAGCTTGAAAACAGCGCCGACCTGCTTGCCAGATCCGAGCGTGAAAGTGCATGGAGGGAAATGGCCAAACAGATTGCGCATGAAATCAAAAATCCCCTGACTCCGATGAAGCTGAGCATTCAGCACCTTCAGAGAGCCTGGGACGATAAGGTTGACAACTGGGATGAAGTCTTAAAAAATACGACCCGCAATCTCGTGGAACAGATAGACCACCTTTCATCAATTGCAACGGCTTTTTCGCATTTTGCAAAACTTCCGGGGACAAACAAGGGAAAAGTAAACATCGTGAGCACGATAAAAAATATCTCAGCATTGTTCTCAAACACAGACAATATGGAAATAATTGTCAGGCTGAATGGTATCGGAGAGCTGAATGTATCTTCCGACAAGATGCAGCTGAACCGGATATTTATCAACCTGATGAAGAATGCCGTCCAGGCTGTCCCAAGGGAAAGGAAGGGCATTATCACAATTGAACTGGTCAGGGAAAAGGAAATGGCGCTTGTAAAGATAACAGATAATGGTGAAGGCATCCCTCCAGAATTACGGGATAAGATGTTTACACCTTACTTCACATCAAAATCAGGGGGTACGGGACTGGGTCTTGCCATAGTGAAGAACATCGTTGAGCAATCAGGCGGAACAGTAGGATATACCACTGAACACCGCAAAGGAAGCTGCTTCTGGTTCAGGCTTCCGCTTGCATCAGGCGGGAACGCGGACAATGACATTCAATAGGTAAATACCATTTCAGTTAACCGAACCAGATTTCCCGAAGCTGAGGCAGAACGGCAGCCTGAATGAAACTTTCCACCCGCTCTATGCGTAAAATTTGTTTTACCAGTCTGTATCAGATATCCAAGTAATTGTTATATTTGTTACATTTCAATCCGGAAACAGGCTGTAAATGATTCATTGGTGGCACTCAAAATAATATGATCAAAGAATTACCGTGCTGAGATATAAAATCAAATTCGGGTTTAAGTCAGGTGCAACCAGGGATGTACTGCATACTCTTTTGCTTTATTGCCTGTTAATATTGTTACTCCTTTCCCCCTCACTTCTTTTTTCGCAGTCTGAGATATCGGGTATCATCAATGAATATTCAGCTGTCGAATCAATTGGCGCAGATAATCAGTCCGTTACCGTAAGCAACCCTGAACTTTTCCAGGCTGGTGACACTGTGCTGCTAATACAGATGAAGGGCCTGGGCATCCTTACCAGTCCCCCGCAAGATTACGGAAAACACCAGGATTTGAATAATGCGGGTAATTATGAATTCCTTCTGGTAGATGAGGTAACAGGTAATACAGTGAGTTTTACAAGGGAATTCCTGAAACAATACAATGCTTTCGAAAAAGCCCAGCTAATCAGGGTAAGGGGTTATGAGAATGCAACAGTCACAAGCACGCTGACTGCGCCGGGATGGGACGGGGAAAAGGGAGGAGTCCTGGCTGTAATTGTCACCAATACCCTTAAACTGGATGCAAACATCGATCTTTCAGCAACAGGCTTCAGAGGTGGTGAACCGGTAACACTTCCATCCCCGGGCAATATCTGTGCATCTTCCGATCCCTCTGCCTATGAAGGGTTATCTTTTCCGGAAGGCTCTGATAAAGCAGGGAGAAAGGGAGAAGGTTCGGCAAGCTACTACCTTGA